>NZ_JBMKJK010000009.1:0-199780 GCF_049236925.1 Enterobacter cloacae complex sp. SYL003
CTTTATTGCTTCTGCATAAAAAAATTACTGGGGATCCCTCAGCCCCGTGGGAGAGGGTTAGGGTGAGGGCATCAGGCCGCACTGATGCCTCCTCCCCCGTCCTCCTCCCCCAATAAATCCCATCATGGTGAGCTATCCTTAACAACCCTGTGGCAAGGTGACGTCAATTTCATCAAAGGGGATTCGTGATGTTAAACGCCTGGCACCTTCCGGTTGCCCCATTTGTTAAGCAAAACAAAGACAACCTTGTGATTACGCTCTGGCTGGCAGGGGAAAATCAGCCTGAACGTGTGACCCTGCGCGCCGAAGTGGATAACGAAGAGACATCGCTGAAAATGCACAAGGTGCGCAGCCAGCCTCAGCCGGGTATTACGGCGTGGCGGGCGAATATCGATTTGCGCAGCGGACAGCCGCGTCGCCGCTACGGCTTCAAGCTGCTGTGGAACAACCGCCAGCTGTGGTTTACTCCGCAGGGCTTCAGCCGTTTCCCTCCGGCCAGGCTGGAGCAGTTTGCCGTGGATCACCCGGATAACGGCCCGCAGTGGGTTAACGATCAGGTCTTTTACCAGATTTTCCCGGACCGCTTTGCGCGCAGTGAAAAGCGCACCGCCGATCAGGACAAGGTTTATTACCATCATGCGGTCGGTCACGACATCATTCTGAAAAAATGGGACGAGCCGCTGACCGCCCAGGCGGGGGGATCGACCTTTTACGGCGGCGATCTCGACGGTATCAGCGAAAAACTGCCATACCTGAAAAAGCTCGGCGTGACGGCGCTGTACCTGAACCCGGTGTTTAAAGCGCCAAGCGTTCACAAATACGATACGCAGGACTACCGCCACGTTGACGAGCAGTTTGGCGGTGACGAGGCGCTGCTGCGGCTGCGCCACAACACGCAAAAAGAGGGTATGCGCCTGATCCTTGATGGCGTGTTCAATCACAGCGGTGATTCTCATGCGTGGTTCGACCGTCACAATCAGTCGATGGGCGGCGCATGCCATAATCCGGACTCCCCCCAGCGTGACTGGTACAGTTTTGACGAGAATGGCCGCGCCCTGGACTGGCTGGGCTACCCGAGTCTGCCGAAGCTCGATTTCCAGTCGTCAACGCTTGTGAATGAAATCTACGGCGGCGAAGACAGCATCGTGCGCCACTGGCTGAAAGCGCCGTGGAATATGGACGGCTGGCGGCTGGACGTGGTGCATATGCTGGGTGAAGCAGGCGGGGCGCGGAATAACCTTCAGCATGTCGCCGCCATTACCCGGTCGGCAAAAGCGGCCCGGTCGGAAGCATTCGTCTTCGGGGAGCACTTTGGCGACGCGCGTCAGTGGTTGCAGGCAGATGCAGAAGACGCGTCGATGAATTATCGCGGCTTCACCTTCCCGCTGTGGGGCTTCCTCGCTAACACCGATATCTCTTACGATCCACAGAATATTGACGCTGAAACCTGCATGGCGTGGATGGAGAACTATCGCGCTGGCCTGTCTCATCAGCAGCAGCTTCGGATGTTTAACCAGCTCGACAGCCACGATACCGCGCGCTTTAAATCGCTGCTGGGTAAAGATGTGGCGCGTCTGCCGCTGGCGGTGACCTGGCTTTTCACCTGGCCGGGCGTGCCGTGCATCTATTACGGAGATGAAGTGGGGCTGGACGGTAACAACGATCCGTTCTGCCGCAAAACCTTCCCATGGGAGCCTGAAAAGCAGGATCAGGATCTGTTCAGCCTGTACCAGCGTATGGCGACACTACGCAAGCAGAGCCAGGCCCTGCGCTACGGGGGCTGTCAGGTGATGTACGCACAAGATAATGTGGTGGTATTTGTCCGCGTCTACAACCAGCAGCGTGTGCTGGTGGCGATCAACCGGGGCGAGGCGTGTGAAGTGGTGCTGGAAGATTCACCGCTGCTGGCCGGTAAAACGTGGAAGAGCAAAGAGGGGAAAGCGACGTTACAGGAGAGCGTGCTCACGCTGCCGGCGATCTCCGCTACGGTCTGGTTCGGCAGCTAAGCGCAGGCAGCATGGTTTTCACCTTTTAGATGGCGCAAATGCAACTATTTGTGTCAATCTTAACGGATCTTTTACGGTGAAGGTGGAAACATGGACGAGCTTTACATCCTTGGCTGTTTGTTCCTGGTTTTTGCGCTGGTCGTGGCCCCCGTGCTTGCGGTGATAGGCTTTAATCGAAGCACGGCGGCGCGGCAGGAGATCGCCCGGCTTCGCCAGCGCATTGAGGCGCTTGAGCAGCACGGTGTAGCTGAGAAAGCGCCGGAGCCGGTGCAGACCGCCGCGCCAGTGGAAACACCAGCGCCGGTGCCAGAGGCCGTTAACGCACCTGTCGATCCCTGGCGTCCCGAACCGCCCGTCACTGAAGCAGAACCTGCGCCTGTCCCGGCGGCAAAACGGCCTTCCGCCTTTGGCGGCATCCTGTCCTCGCTGACGCGCTGGTTTATGCAGGGCAATCCGCTGGCAAAACTGGGGATTGTACTGCTCTTCCTCGGCCTCTCTTTCCTGCTGCGCTATACCGTTGAACATTCACTGTTTCCGCTTGAGCTGCGTCTTGCCGCCACGGCGCTGTTTGCCATGGTTCTGCTGGCCGTTGGATGGCGGCTGCGGCACAGGCAGCGGATCTACGCGCTGATCCTCCAGGGCGGGGCGACCGGCGTGCTTTACCTGACCGTCTTTGGCGCATTCCGGCTGTGGCAGATGCTGCCGATGACGCTGGCGTTTGCGCTGCTGGTGGTGATTTGTGCGGCGAGCGTCGGGCTGGCCGTGCTGCAAAAGGCGCTGAGCCTTGCCATGCTGGCGAGCCTGGGCGGATATCTTGCGCCGCTGCTCCTGTCTACCGGGGGCGGTAGCTTTGTGGCGCTGTTCTCCTTCTATCTTCTGCTCTCCATCGGCATTCTCGTCATCAGCATCTGGCAGCACTGGCGCGAGCTCAACCTGCTCGGGCTGCTCTTCACGTTTGGCGTTGGCGGAGTGTGGGGGCTGAGCAACTACCAGCCTGAAAACTATGTTATCTGTCAGCTGTTCCTGATTGCCAATACGCTTATTTTTGGCGTGTTTAGCGTAGCGCTGTCGCTGCGGGCGCAGGAAAAAGGCAAACAGATTATTGACGGCGTACTGCTGTTTGCACCGCCGCTGATTGGTTTTGGGATGCAGTACGGCATGACGTCGCACTGGACGTACGGCCCGGCGCTCAGCGCGCTGGGTTATGGTGCGTTTTATCTCTCACTGGCGTTCCTCGCGCTGCGACGTTACCCCTCCATTGGGCGACCACTGATTATGGCGGCGCTGGCGATTGGCGGCGGGTTTGCCACGCTTGCCATTCCGCTGGCGCTTTCGGCGCGCTGGACGGCGATGGCCTGGGCGCTGGAGGGGCTGGGTATCCTCTGGCTGGGCGTGCAACAGCAGCAGCGGCGTATGAGCTATAGCGGGACGGCGCTGCTGGTGCTGGCGCTCGGCAGCGCGATATGGGCGCAGATGGACGGCGTCACCTCCCTGAGCCTGCTGCTTATTTTCGCAGTGCTCAGTCTTTGCTGGGTGGCTGCGGCCTGGCTGTGGCGAAAAATCTCTCTGCCGGGTAGTTGGGCGCTGCTGGTCGGTGGGCTGCTGTTCTGGTTAGTGGCGCAACTGGGTGCGTCGCAACTGATCCTCAAGACAGAATTATCGGTTCTGGCGGGCGTGCTGGCGCTGACGGCGGCGTCGGCCTGGGGATGGCGGCAGGCTGCTGCTCGTCTGGCATGGCGGGAGCTGGATGCCAGCAAATGGCTGCTGTGGCCGGTGATGCTGCTGATGGTGCTTTATCAGGTCTGGCAACAGCAGATCCTGGCAGCCGGCTGGGCAAATCTGGCCTGGGCTATTGCGCTGCCTGCCGCCCTGATGCTGTTGCGGCGCGACGAAGATAAACTTCTTCCGCGCATCGCAATGGGGCTGCATCTGTCGCTGTTGTGGATGATTTTACTCGCCATGGCCGCCGAGCTTTACTGGTTTGCCCGCTCCCTGCCATGGGGCATGGCGGCCTGGGGAAGCGGCATTGCGATGGCTGTCGGCGGTGGGGTGATTATGGCGCTCTCCGCGGCCGTACGGCGTCGCGGGTGGCCGTTCCGGGTATGGCCTGCGCTCTACGCCTGCCTTGCCGTGATCCCTGTGGTTGTGGCGCTGGTGGTATTGCTGGTCGTGACTAATTTCCAGGACGGGGTAGTCTATCGACAGACCTGGCTGCCGCTGGTGAACCCGCTTGAGGAAGGGGCGTCGTTCGCGCTGCTGGGGCTGGTGGTGTTTTATCGGGCAGTGGATCGCCACTATCCGGCATCGCTTGCGCAGTCCCGACCGTGGTCCGCCGTTGTGCTGATGGCGCTTGGCTTCTGGTGGCTAAACGGCGCGCTGCTGCGCGCGCTGGCGTGGTACGGCGAGGTGGCCTGGAATATGGAGTCGTTGTGGCATTCGCGGCTTATCCAGACCACCTTTGCCCTGTTCTGGATGTTCTGCGCGCTGGTGGTCATGATCCGCGCCACCCGTCAGGCCTCCCGTCAGCAGTGGCTTGCCGGTGCGGTGCTGCTGGGGGTGGTCATGCTCAAACTGATGCTGGTGGACAGCGCGGGCGGTGGCGGCCTGGCGCGTGCTGTCGCGTTTATTGGCGTGGCGATCCTGGTCCTGATTGTGGGCTATTTCTCGCCGCTACCGCCTAAAGCAGGAGAAGAAAAATGAAATGGATGAAATCGGTTGTTTGTGCGGCACTGCTGGCCGTCGCCGGTCCGGCATTCAGCGAGGGCGCGCCGGTGGAATCCCCGCGGGATTATGCCTATGGCCTGTCCCTTGATACCTCTGCCTCTTCGCCGTGGTATCGGGTCATGCTGCCGCTGGCGGTTTATCAGCAGAGCACATCGCCCGATCTGCGCGACGTGCGCGTGTTTAATCAGTCGGGCGAGCCGGTACCGTTCAGCCTGGTTACCACGACGCGTCCGCAGCCAGCACCGACCACCACGGCGCTGCGCCTCTTTGCGCTTAACGCCTCGACGGGCGGGGAAGAGGGCAGTGGCGATAAAATTATGTTACGTGCCAGAAACGGCGTGGAGATTGTGCTGGAAGGGCAACACGCGGCGGCTGCCGGACAGCATTATCTGCTGACCCTGCCGGAAAACGCGACGGAGGTTCCGCTCTCTCAGCTCCAGCTTTTCTGGGACACGCCGCAGGGCTCGTGGCAGGGGACGGCATCGGTCTATTACAGCGAGGATCTAAAAAACTGGTATACCCTGCGCGAAGAGATGCCCCTGCTGGACGTGATGAGTGGACAGGATCGCCTGAAGCTCGACCGCATCGATACCGATCTGGTGTTATCTCCTGAGGCGAATCGCTATCTGCTGCTGGTGCTGAACACGGGGCGTTCAGCCCTGACGTTAACCGGCGTCAACGCGATTAACGCTCCTGCGCAGCCGGAATCAGAGCACATTAGCCTGGCGGGAGAGGGGGAGCGGCTATCCGAAAGCGAAGCCGTGTGGCGCTGGACGCATCCGCAGCCTCTGAGTGCGATCGCCTTCATGCTGAATGGTGACGGCGTTCTCCCGGCAGAAATAGCCTGGCGGGGGGCTGACAAGGATCGGTGGCATACGCTGAAAAAAGAGGTGATCTACCAGCTCGGCGGCAAAACGTCTGAACCTGTTCCGCTCCCGGGCGGGCTGGTCGAGGCGGTAAAAATCAAGACCTTCAATGCGCGTTTGCCAGAGAACCTGCCGGGCGTGATCGGGCAACGCGTGCGCTATGATCTGGTGTTCAACGCGCAGGGGAAGGGGCCGTATCTGCTTGCGTGGGGGAACGGGGCTGCGAAACCGGCAAGCGTGGAGACGGATATGCTGATCCCGACCGAACTGCGTAAAACCTACGATCTGGCAGCCCTGCCGATGGCGGATACGCTGGAACCTGTCCCGCTGGGCGGCGAGGCGCGTTTAACCGCGACGTCTGCGGCTGAGCAGGAAAGCAGAATGAAAACGCTGATGGTCTGGGGCGTACTGATCGTCGGGGTGATGGTGCTTGCGGGTATGGCATGGCGCATCTGGCGCGAGGTAAAAAAAGACGGCGCAGCATAAGCCATAAAAAAACCCGCGTAGTCGCGGGTTTTTTTCGTAAACCGTGCCGATTACAGGCTGGATACGTTCTCAGACAGGTATTTAGCTACGCCGTCTGGGGAAGCCGCCATACCTTCTTTACCTTTTTCCCACTGAGCCGGGCACACTTCACCGTGCTCTTCGTGGAACTGGAGCGCGTCAACCATGCGCAGCATTTCGTCAATGTTACGACCCAGCGGCAGATCGTTCACAACCTGGTGACGAACGATGCCGTTCGCGTCGATCAGGAAAGAACCACGCAGCGCAACGCCAGCGTCCGGATGTTCGATACCGTAAGCCTGCTGGATTTCGCGTTTGATGTCCGCAACCATCGCGTATTTCACCGCACCGATGCCGCCGTTTTCGACAGGGGTGTTACGCCATGCGTTGTGTACAAATTCAGAGTCGAAGGAGACGCCAACCACTTCCACGCCACGCTTCTGGAATTCTTCGTAACGTTTGTCGAACGCGATCAGCTCAGACGGGCAAACGAAAGTGAAGTCCATTGGCCAGAAGAACAGAACGGTCGCTTTACCGTTGGTGTGCTGTTTGAAGTTGAAGTTTTCAACGATTTCACCGTTGCCCAGAACGGCGGCAGCTGTAAAATCCGGAGCCGGACGAGTTACCAGAACCATATGATTCTCCTGTAGATACTAAGGTTATTTGGAACGCAACGCGGGCCAGTATAGAGGCAGCGCGGGAATAAGACAAAGAGGTGGTAACAATCGTTACACCAGCTTTTACCTATCAATCGAACCGGCATCACAGTTCTTTATTTTTCGCCTGCGCCATCATGCGCGGGTAGAACTGCCAGAAGCGCGTTTCCAGCGCGTCATAATGTTTGTCCAGGTCGTGCCAGGAGTCGCGCAGCGCGTCCAGACGCGGTCGACGGCTGGCCATGCCGTTGAGCACGTTCTGAATGAAATCCATCTCGCGGTAACGCTCCAGCCAGCGTTCAGACCACAGATAGTTATTCAGATTCACAAAGCGCGGTGGGGAGTCCGGCAAAATGATCGACACCTGCGCGTGGGCGTAGCGCACAAACTCAGGCAGCGACATATCAGGCGACAGCTGGGACCAGTGGCGCGACAGGAAATGATCCCACATGACGTCGAGCGTGATCGGCGCCACGCGTCGCGTTTCGGGGCGGAACCAGGCTTTGGCTTCCGTCACTTCCGGCAGGTTATCGGTCAGCACGTCGATGCGGCGGTGCATAAAAATCCCGTCGATAACCTCGGGGGAATAATCTTCCGCGGGGTTGCCGCGTACGAAATCGGCCAGCAAATTGCCGGAGAGGGAGCTGTCCGCGAGGTGAGCGAGATGCAGGTGAGCGAGAAAATTCATGCGTTTTATTTGTCCGGTGGCGGCTAGTTGTTGCAGCAAATGGGTGTGAGCACTAGACTATGCCGCCTGTTTTTAAGTCACGAGTATACGTCATGCGCGTCGCCGATTTCTCCTTTGAACTACCTGAATCCCTGATTGCTCACTACCCCATGCCTGAGCGTAGCAGCTGTCGCTTGCTGTCACTGGACGGGCCAACGGGCGCGCTGACGCACGGTACTTTCACCGATCTGCTCGACAAGCTCAACCCTGGCGATCTGCTGGTCTTTAACAATACCCGCGTGATCCCAGCGCGTCTGTTTGGCCGTAAAGCCAGCGGCGGCAAGATTGAGGTGCTGGTCGAACGTATGCTCGATGATAAACGTATTCTGGCACATATTCGCGCATCCAAAGCGCCGAAGCCGGGCGCTGAACTGCTGCTGGGTGATGACGAGAGCATCAAAGCGACCATGACCGCGCGTCACGACGCGCTGTTCGAGGTGGAGTTTAACGACGAGCGCACGGTGCTTGATATCCTCAACGCCATCGGCCACATGCCGCTGCCGCCGTACATTGAACGCCCGGATGAAGAAGCCGACCGCGAGCTGTATCAGACCGTCTACAGCCAGAAGCCTGGCGCAGTGGCGGCGCCAACGGCGGGCCTGCACTTTGATGAACCGCTGCTGGAAAAGTTGCGCGCCAAGGGTATTGAGATGGCCTTCGTGACGCTGCACGTCGGCGCGGGGACGTTCCAGCCGGTGCGCGTGGACAGCATCGAAGACCACATCATGCACTCTGAGTATGCCGAAGTGCCGCAGGAGGTGGTTGATGCGGTGCTGGCGGCGAAAGCGCGCGGTAGCCGCGTCGTGGCCGTCGGTACAACGTCGGTACGTTCCCTTGAGAGCGCTGCGCAGGCCGCGAAAAAAGAGCTGATTGAGCCCTTCTTTGGCGATACGCAGATCTTTATCTACCCGGGCTATCAGTACAAAGTCATTGATGCGCTGGTGACCAACTTCCATCTGCCTGAATCGACGCTGATTATGCTGGTCTCCGCGTTTGCGGGGTATCAGCATACGATGAACGCCTACAAGTCTGCGGTAGAACAAAAATATCGCTTTTTTAGCTACGGTGACGCGATGTTTATCACGTACAATCCGCAGGCTTTGAATGAGCGTGTCGGGGAATAAGTCCGCGGCACCGTGTTACAACGTTGGACTGTTTTTCTGACGTCGGAGAAAAAATGAAATTTGAACTCGATACCACCGATGGCCGCGCGCGTCGCGGTCGCCTGGTGTTTGATCGCGGCGTGGTAGAAACCCCCGCGTTTATGCCTGTGGGCACGTACGGCACCGTAAAAGGAATGACGCCGGAAGAAGTTGAAGCCACTGGCGCACAGATTATTCTCGGCAACACCTTCCACCTGTGGCTGCGTCCAGGCCAGGAGATCATGAAGCTCCACGGCGACCTGCACGACTTCATGCAGTGGAAAGGCCCCATCCTCACCGACTCCGGCGGTTTCCAGGTCTTCAGCCTGGGCGATATCCGTAAGATCACCGAGCAGGGCGTACACTTCCGTAACCCGATCAACGGCGATCCAATCTTCCTCGATCCGGAAAAGTCTATGGAGATTCAGTACGATCTCGGCTCCGATATCGTGATGATCTTCGACGAATGTACGCCATACCCGGCGGACTGGGACTATGCCAAACGTTCCATGGAGATGTCCCTGCGTTGGGCGAAGCGTAGCCGCGACCGTTTTGACTCCCTGCAAAACAAAAATGCGCTGTTCGGCATTATCCAGGGCAGCGTTTACGAAGATTTACGCGATATCTCGGTTAAAGGTCTGGTAGAGATAGGCTTTGATGGCTACGCTGTCGGCGGTTTGGCTGTGGGTGAGCCGAAGGAAGATATGCACCGTATTCTGGAGCATGTCTGCCCGCAAATCCCGGCGGATAAACCACGATACCTGATGGGTGTGGGTAAACCAGAAGATCTGGTGGAAGGCGTACGTCGCGGCATTGATATGTTCGACTGCGTTATGCCAACCCGAAACGCACGTAACGGTCATCTGTTCGTTACCGATGGCGTGGTGAAAATCCGTAACGCGAAGCATAAGAGTGACACCAGCCCGCTCGATTCCGAGTGCGATTGCTATACCTGTCGCAATTATTCTCGCGCGTATCTGCATCATCTCGATCGTTGCAACGAGATTTTGGGGGCGCGTCTCAATACCATTCATAATCTTCGTTATTATCAGCGCTTAATGGCTGGTTTACGTAAGGCTATCGAAGAGGGTAAATTAGAGAGCTTCGTGACCGATTTCTACCAACGTCAGGGGCGGGATGTTCCACCGTTGAACGTTGATTAATTTTAATAATGAGGGAATTTGAATGAGCTTTTTTATTTCTGATGCGGTAGCAGCAACGGGTGCACCAGCGCAGGGCAGCCCGATGTCTCTGATTCTGATGCTGGTTGTGTTCGGTCTGATCTTCTACTTCATGATCCTGCGTCCACAGCAGAAGCGTACTAAAGAGCACAAAAACCTGATGAACTCCATCGCGAAGGGCGATGAAGTCCTGACCAATGGTGGCCTGGTGGGTCGCGTAACCAAAGTAGCGGAAAACGGCTACATTGCTATCGCCCTGAACGACACCACTGAAGTGGTTATCAAACGTGACTTCGTAGCTGCCGTTCTGCCGAAAGGCACCATGAAGGCGCTGTAATCCCAACTTTTCCCAAAGGGAACTGCCGTGTTAAACCGTTATCCTTTGTGGAAGTACATCATGCTGGTCGTCGTGATTATCGTCGGCCTGCTGTACGCGCTTCCCAACCTGTATGGTGAGGATCCGGCCGTTCAAATCACTGGCGCGCGCGGTGTCGCCGCCAGTGAGCAAACGCTGATCCAGGTCCAGAAAACGTTACAAGAAGAAAAAATTACCGCTAAGTCTGTGGCACTGGAAGAGGGCGCAATTCTTGCTCGCTTCGACACCACCGACACGCAGCTCCGCGCACGTGAAGCGCTGATGGGCGTGCTGGGTGATAAATATGTCGTGGCGCTTAACCTTGCTCCTGCAACCCCACGCTGGCTGGCTGCGCTGAACGCAGAGCCAATGAAACTGGGTCTTGACCTGCGTGGCGGCGTTCACTTCCTGATGGAAGTGGATATGGATACCGCGCTCGGCAAGCTACAGGAACAGAATATCGACAGCCTGCGCAGCGATCTGCGCGATAAAGGCATTCCGTACACCACCGTACGTAAAGAAGATAACTACGGCATGAGCATCACGTTCCGCGACAGCGCGGCACGCGATCAGGCTGTGACCTATCTGTCTCAGCGTCACCGCGATCTGGTGATCACCTCTCAGGGCAGCAACCAGCTGCGTGCGGTAATGACCGACGCGCGTCTGAGTGAAGCACGTGAGTACGCCGTTCAGCAGAACATTAACATTCTGCGTAACCGTGTAAACCAGCTGGGCGTGGCTGAGCCACTGGTACAGCGTCAGGGTGCTGACCGTATCGTGGTCGAACTGCCAGGTATCCAGGATACCGCCCGTGCGAAAGAGATTCTGGGCGCGACGGCGACTCTGGAGTTCCGTCTGGTTAACGCCAACGTTGACCAGGCTGCTGCGGCTTCAGGCCGTGTGCCGGGCGATTCCGAAGTGAAACAGACCCGCGAAGGCCAGCCGGTTGTGCTGTACAAACGCGTGATCCTGACGGGTGACCATATCACCGACTCCACTTCAAGCCAGGATGAGTACAACCAGCCGCAGGTTAACATCTCGCTGGACAGCGCAGGTGGCAACATCATGTCTAACTTCACCAAGGACAACATCGGCAAGCCGATGGCGACCCTGTTCGTGGAGTACAAAGACAGCGGTAAGAAAGATGCCAATGGCCGTGCCGTGCTGGTGAAAGAGGAAGAGGTGATTAACATCGCCAACATCCAGTCTCGTCTGGGTAACAGCTTCCGTATTACCGGTATCAGCAACCCGAACGAAGCGCGTCAGCTCTCTCTGCTGCTGCGTGCCGGTGCGCTGATTGCGCCAATTCAGATTGTTGAAGAGCGTACCATCGGTCCAACCCTGGGTATGCAGAACATCAAGCAGGGTCTGGAAGCGTGTCTGGCCGGTCTGGCGGTGTCCATCATCTTCATGATCTTCTTCTATAAGAAGTTCGGCCTGATTGCGACCTCCGCGCTGATTGCCAACCTGGTGCTGATCATCGGTATCATGTCCCTGCTGCCGGGGGCGACGCTAACCATGCCGGGTATCGCGGGTATCGTTCTAACCCTTGCGGTGGCGGTCGACGCCAACGTACTGATAAACGAACGTATTAAAGAAGAGCTGAGCAACGGTCGTTCTGTACAGCAGGCGATTGAAGAAGGCTACAAAGGGGCGTTCAGCTCCATCTTCGATGCGAACGTAACAACACTGATTAAGGTTCTTATCCTGTATGCAGTGGGTACTGGCGCGATCAAAGGCTTTGCGATTACTACCGGTATCGGTGTCGCAACGTCGATGTTTACCGCTATTGTCGGCACCCGTGCCATCGTGAACCTGCTGTACGGCGGCAAGCGCGTCAAAAAGCTGTCTATCTGAGGAGTGCGTTGTGGCACAGGAATATACTGTTGAACAATTGAACCACGGCCGTAAAGTCTGGGACTTTATGCGCTGGGACTACTGGGCCTTCGGCATTTCAGGTTTTCTGCTGATCTTGTCCATCGTCATTATGGGCGTGAAAGGCTTTAACTGGGGTCTGGATTTCACCGGTGGTACGGTGATCGAAATTACCCTGGAAAAACCGGTCGATATGGACCAGATGCGTGAGTCTCTGCAAAAAGCGGGCTTTGAAGAGCCGTTGCTACAGAACTTCGGCAGCAGCCGCGACATCATGGTGCGTATGCCGCCGGTACACGATGCCAACGGCAGCCAGGAGCTGGGCAGCAAGGTCGTTCAGGTTATTAACGAAACGACCAGCCAGGATGCAACGGTCAAGCGTATTGAGTTTGTCGGCCCGAGCGTTGGTGCTGACCTGGCACAGACCGGTGCGATGGCGCTACTGGTGGCGCTGATCTCGATTCTGATTTACGTCGGTTTCCGCTTTGAGTGGCGACTGGCGGCAGGCGTGGTTATCGCTCTGGCGCACGACGTGGTGATCACCATGGGCATACTGTCTCTCTTCCACATTGAGATTGACCTGACGATTGTGGCATCCCTGATGTCCGTTATCGGTTACTCACTGAACGACAGTATCGTGGTATCTGACCGTATTCGTGAAAACTTCCGTAAGATCCGTCGCGGCACGCCGTACGAAATCTTTAACGTGTCGTTGACCCAGACGCTGCACCGTACGTTGATCACCTCCGGCACCACCCTGATGGTGATCCTGATGCTGTTCCTGTTCGGTGGCCCGGTGCTGGAAGGCTTCTCGCTGACCATGCTGATCGGTGTGTCTATCGGTACGGCCTCGTCTATCTACGTCGCGTCCGCGCTGGCGCTGAAGCTGGGCATGAAGCGCGAGCATCTGATCCAGCAGAAAGTCGAGAAAGAAGGGGCGGATCAGCCGTCCATTCTGCCGTAAGAGTCTTATGCGGTATTGAAATCCCGGCCTGCTGGCCGGGATTTTTTTTGTCTATTCCTGACAGTATGCATACCGCGGCTTCCGGTTCGACAGGTGCCTCAATATTGTGCAGACGGAGAGACGTTTTAGCGAAAGTGCGGACAGAGCTCTGGCAAATTTTTTGCGGAAGGTGAAGCAGTAAAAAGCCGGGTGGCGTCTACGCCTTACCCGGCCTACATTCGGATCGTAGGCCCGGCAAGCGCAGCGCCACCGGGCGAAGTCCGCACAGGTTAGAAGTTGTAACCCACGACCAGGTAACCACCCCAACCGGTAGAGCGAACGCTGAAGTCGCCGTTGCCGAAGTTCAGGCTGGCGTCGTCGTTCCACTGGCCACCATTGTGCCAGTAACGCGCAACAACAGAGTAGTGCCAGTGATCGTAGTTCAGCGCCAGAATGTGGCTGGAGGCGATGGAGTTACTGGTACGAGCATGCTTCCCGTTGTTGTCATAGAAGTTATCGTCGCCCAGGTCTGAACCCCAGTCAAAGTTGGTGAAGCCGATATAGCTCAGGTTACCGCCCCACAGTTGAGTGATTGGCACAAAGTATTTCACTTTGAAACGGTAGCCATCCCACTCGTTCTCATTTGATGCGCCATAGTTCTGCCACTGGTATTTCGCATACACGTTCAGTGACAGGCTCATTGGCAGGCCGGTTTCGATGTCAGTACCCAGACCCATATACCAGGTGCTCTGTTCCTGAGAATCGTTGCGACCCATGTCATAGATGTAGTTGTTCGCGAAGTACCACTCTTTGAACGGACCAAACGCCAGGCTGGTGCCGGTCAGTTTGTCGATAGAGAAACGCGGTTCGATTTCCATGAACAGCGGGGAGCCATTGTTCCAGATACCTTTCGCATCGGAGTTACCGCCGAAGAATACCGGCAGATCGACGTAGCCGTAGAAATCAAACCAGTCTTTCTTGGCAAACGCTTCGTATTCCAGGTAGGTATCGTTGCGGATCTGCGGCCCGAAACGGGTGTGGTAGCTGCCTACCACGTTAACGCTCTGGTGCCACCAGTCGGAGAGGTATTGTGGTTTGTCGTTTTCCGCTGCGTTAACAGTGAAAGAGGAGGACAGTGCCAGCACGGCGCCAGCTGCGAGTAATGTTTTTTTCATAATCATGCCACTGATTGAAATTCCCTTCCGGGAGTGAAAAATGCGCGAATTGCGTTTCTAAATATTTCGTGTTTCTGCGGAGCCTATTATAGGAATCCTTGCTCACAAAAATATGTGTTGTTTCACATATCTCTCACATACGTAATCGATTGCGTTCACGTTTGCGTACTTTAAACGGCCGGGATTGTAGCGGCAATCATTTATGTTGCCAATCCATACGAAATGTAAATGTTAGCGGAGTGACATTTCACTCCGCTAAAAGGGCGGGTTATTGCGCGGCAGGTTGAATGTCGTGAATGCGGATAAAGCCCAACTGTTCTGGCGTCAGTCCGCTCAGCTGGAGCGGGATATCAACATCGCTCGGTGCCAGCGTGCTGGCGGGGGCGGTGAAGAGCTGATTCTTCACATTCACCTCCTGATAGCTCTCGGTGGTGCCCTGAATCTGGCCCCACTCTACGGTGCCGCTGAAGGCGGGAAGCGGATCGTTGGATTCACCCTGAATGCGTAATGTTGCGCGCGTACCATCAGCATTCGCTGCAACATTCACCAGAGACATCCTTAGCGTGCCAATCTGGCTGTTCAGACGCGCGGGCGTGTTTGCGCCCGGCAATAAATAAACGCCATTGCTGGATTTGGCATTCAGCGCGTTCTGCTGGGTGATCTTTACGGTTTCTTTATTAAGTTTGTCCATCGCCACATTGAGCGTATTCACGCTTTGTTTCATCTCGCGAACTTCACTTTGCTGTGCGCAGGCGCTGAGCGTGAACAGGCTCCCAACCAGCACTATTTTCAGGTAACGTCTTGTCATTGCGTTTAATTCCTTGAAATCACACATAGCTGCAATGGTAGACAGGATAGTGGCGTCAGGCATAGATCCTTTGTCTCAAAAAGCTCTTCCTTTGTTGTCGGGCCAGTTCAGGGTAAAATAGAAATCAGTTAACCAGATAACAGGGACATCGTATGCATTGCCCATTTTGCTCCGCTGTGGATACCAAAGTCATCGACTCACGTCTTGTAGGCGAAGGGTCTTCCGTGCGTCGTCGTCGGCAGTGTCTGGTGTGCAACGAGCGTTTTACCACCTTCGAGGTGGCAGAGCTGGTAATGCCGCGCGTGGTAAAAAGTAACGATGTGCGCGAACCGTTCAATGAAGAAAAACTGCGTAGCGGGATGCTCAAGGCGCTGGAAAAACGGCCCGTCAGCTCCGATGACGTCGAAATGGCGTTAAATCATATTAAATCTTATCTGCGGGGGCTAGGTGAGCGCGAAGTGCCGAGCAAAATGATCGGTAACCTGGTGATGGAACAGCTGAAAAAGCTCGATAAAGTCGCCTATATTCGCTTCGCCTCCGTTTACCGCAGCTTCGAAGACATTAAAGAGTTTGGCGAAGAGATCGCCCGCTTACAGGATTAAGCCTATGCAGGACGAGATGTACATGGCGAGAGCCATTAAGCTGGCGCAGCGCGGTCGGTTTACCACTCACCCTAACCCTAATGTCGGGTGCGTCATTGTTAAAGATGGCGAGATCGTGGGTGAAGGTTTTCACTACCGCGCAGGCGAGCCGCACGCTGAAGTGCATGCCCTGCGCATGGCGGGGGAGAGGGCGCGTGGCGCGACGGCTTACGTGACGCTGGAGCCATGCAGTCATCACGGGCGCACGCCTCCGTGCTGCGAAGCACTGATTGCGGCGGGAGTCTCGCGCGTTGTCGCCGCCATGCAGGATCCTAACCCGCAGGTGGCGGGCCGCGGGCTGTATCGTCTGCAACAGGAAGGGATCGACGTCAGTCACGGCCTGATGATGCAGGATGCCGAAGCCATCAACAAAGGCTTCCTGAAGCGTATGCGCACCGGCTTCCCGTTTATCCAGCTTAAGCTTGGCGCGTCACTGGATGGCCGCACGGCGATGGCGAACGGCGAGAGCCAGTGGATCACCTCGCCACAGGCAAGGCGCGATGTGCAACGTCTGCGCGCACAAAGCCATGCTATTCTCACCAGCAGTGAAACGGTGCTGGCTGACGATCCGGTCCTGACCGTGCGCTGGGATGAGCTGAATGCCGATACCCAGGCGCTCTATCCGCAGGAGAACCTGCGTCAGCCGCTGCGCATTATTATTGATAGCCAGAACCGCGTGACGCCGGAACACCGCATCGTGCAGCAGCCGGGGGAAACCTGGATTGCCCGCACCAAAGAAGATACGCGCGAGTGGCCGCAAGGCGTGCGCAGCATTATGGTGCCGGAACATAACGGGCATCTCGATCTCGTGGTGCTGATGATGTTGCTCGGCAAACAGCAGGTCAACAGCATCTGGGTTGAAGCCGGTCCGACGCTCGCCGGCGCACTGCTTCAGGCGGGGCTGGTGGATGAGCTTCTGGTCTACGTTGCGCCTAAACTGTTAGGTAATGACGCGCGCGGCCTGTTTGTGCTGCCCGGCCTTGAAAAACTGGCCGATGCGCCGCAACTCTCATTCAGCGAGATTCGTCCGGTAGGTCCGGATGTCTGCCTCCATTTAACGACAGCGTAATTGCTCCTGAAATAGGGAAGCAGTGCGCAAAGTATTATGATAAAATCCGCCCCCCTGCGGGGCCAAATGAACCCGTAAAGGAAGAGTATGAACATTATTGAAGCTGCTGTAGCTACCCCGGACGCTCGCGTCGCCATCACCATTGCGCGTTTCAACAACTTCATCAACGATAGCCTGCTGGAAGGTGCGGTTGACGCCCTGAAACGTATCGGCCAGGTTAAAGATGACAACATTACCGTCGTTTGGGTACCAGGTGCTTACGAACTGCCACTGGCAGCGGGCGCACTGGCGAAAACCGGTAAATACGACGCGGTGATTGCGCTGGGTACCGTTATTCGTGGCGGCACTGCGCACTTCGAATACGTTGCGGGCGGTGCAAGCAACGGTCTGGCACACGTTGCACAGGATGCTGAAATTCCTGTCGCGTTCGGCGTGCTGACCACCGAAAGTATTGAACAAGCCATCGAACGTGCTGGCACTAAAGCCGGTAACAAAGGTGCAGAAGCTGCACTGACCGCGCTTGAAATGATCAATGTATTGAAAGCCATCAAGGCCTGATTTTTTTGTAAGGGGAATTCCGTGAAACCTGCTGCTCGTCGCCGCGCCCGTGAATGTGCCGTCCAGGCACTTTACTCCTGGCAGTTGTCCCAGAACGACATCGCTGATGTTGAATACCAGTTCCTGTCAGAACAGGACGTGAAAGACGTTGACGTTCTGTACTTCCGTGAACTGCTGTCGGGAGTGGCGACTAATAGCGCGTATCTCGATGGTCTGATGAAGCCATACCTGTCCCGTCTGCTCGAAGAGCTGGGCCAGGTCGAAAAAGCAGTGTTGCGTATCGCGCTGTTTGAGCTGTCTAAACGTGATGATGTGCCGTACAAAGTGGCCATCAACGAAGCGATCGAACTGGCAAAAACCTTCGGCGCTGAAGACAGCCACAAGTTTGTAAACGGCGTGCTGGATAAAGCCGCACCTGCGATCCGTCCCCACAAAAAGTGATCCGCAAACCGGAGTCTTGCATTGCCTTTTTGGCAGTGCGGCTCCGGTTTTTTCTTTTATTTGCTGAGGCATAACGTATGGCATGCGGCGAATTCTCCCTGATTGCCCGTTATTTCGACCGTGTCAGAACCTCTCGTCTTGATGTTGAAACCGGCATTGGCGATGACTGCGCACTTCTCAATATTCCCGAAAAACAGACGCTGGCAATCAGCACCGACACCTTAGTATGTGGGCGTCACTTCCTGCCCGATATCGATCCTGCCGACCTGGCGTATAAGGCGCTGGCGGTAAACGTTAGCGATCTGGCGGCAATGGGCGCCGACCCGGCCTGGCTGACGCTGGCTCTGACCCTGCCGGAGGTGGATGAAGCCTGGCTTGAAGCCTTCAGCGATGCCCTGTTTGAACAGCTGAATTATTACGATATGCAGCTGATTGGCGGTGATACCACCGCCGGGCCGCTGTCGATGACCCTGGCAATCCACGGCTATGTGCCAGCGGGGCGCGCGCTGAAGCGTTCGGGCGCAAAACCGGGCGACTGGATCTACGTGACCGGTACGCCGGGGGATAGCGCGGCCGGGCTGGCGATCCTTCAGAACCGTTTAGCAGTTGAAGATGCTGACGATGCGGCGTACCTGGTGAAGCGCCACCTGCGGCCCACACCGCGTATTTTGCACGGTCAGGCGCTGCGCGAGCGGGCCAGTTCTGCTATCGATCTCTCTGACGGGCTGATCTCCGATCTCGGCCATATCCTGAAGGCCAGTGGCGTGGGCGCACGGATCGATCTGGATCTGTTCCCACTGTCAGAGCCGTTGCGTCGCCATGCCGATCCTGAACAGGCGCTGCGCTGGGCACTATCCGGTGGGGAAGATTATGAGCTGTGCTTTACCGTTCCCGAGCTGAATCGCGGGACGCTGGATGTGGCGTTAGCGCATCTGGGGGCGAAATTTACCTGCATCGGGCAGGTGATGCCGGAAAGTGAAGGGCTGCTGTTTGTCCGCGACGGTGCCCCGGTTACGCTTGACTGGAAAGGGTACGATCACTTCGCGTAATTTTGTGCGCTCTGTATTGCCGGGTGGCGCTGCGCTTACCCGGCCTACGGATTTTGTTCCCTGAATTGTTTATTTAAACCCTACCACCGGATGTTGCTGATACGGCGTCTCCAGCTCGGCAATCTGCTCCGGCGTCAACGATAAGTCCACCGCACTCAACAACTCGTCCAGCTGTTCTTCCCGCGATGTGCCCACAATCGGCGCGGCGACACCGCGCTTGCTCAGCAGCCACGCCAGCGCTACCTGCGCGCGCGTTGCACCGATATCGTCGGCGATCCCGGCTAATCGTTCGGCAATTAACGCATCGCTGGCTTCTGTATCGTCATACAGATTTTTACCTACTTCATCCGATACCAGCCGGGCGGTAGTTTCACCCCACGGACGGGTTAACCTTCCGCGCGCCAGCGGGCTCCACGGGATCACCGCCACGCCTTCCTGGTAGCAGAGCGGCAGCATCTCGCGTTCTTCTTCCCGGTAGATCAGGTTGTAGTGATCCTGCATAGTGACAAAGCGCGCCCAGCCGTTCTGCGCCTGGAGATCGAGCGCCTGAGCAAACTGTGAGGCATGCATGGACGATGCGCCGATGTAGCGCGCTTTACCGGTTTTCACGACGTCGTTCAACGCTTCAAGCGTCTCTTCGATCGGCGTGTTGTAATCCCAGCGGTGAATTTGCAGCAGGTCGACGTAATCCATGTTCAGGCGTCTGAGGCTGTCATCAATGGAGCGCAGGATCTGTGCGCGAGAAAGGCCTTCCGCCAGATCGCCTGACGGGTAATACACCTTGGTGGCGACCACAATCTCATCCCGACGGGCAAAATCTCGCAGGGCGCGGCCCACAATCTCTTCGCTGCTGCCGTCGGAGTAGCTGTTGGCGGTATCGAAGAAGTTGATGCCGCCGTCAATGGCGCGCTTAATGATAGGGCGGCTGCTCTCTTCCGGCAGCGTCCAGGCGTGATTTCCCCGGTCAGGCTCGCCAAACGTCATGCAGCCCAGGCAAAGCCGGGACACCTTGAGGTCTGTTTTTCCTAATGTCGTGTATTGCATGGTTCCGCTCCTGCTGTTTAAACAATACGTTTAAGCATAGCAGGAGCAGAAAAGGGGAGGGATCAGGCCAGCCAGGTGCGGATTTTAGCTTCGATACCGACGGCGTCCAGGCCAATGTCGGCGCGCGCCTCGTCCTGAGTGCCTTGCGGGATGAAGTGGTCCGGCAGGCCGAGATTAAGCACCGGAACGACTTTACGGTTCGCCATCAGCACTTCGTTCACACCGCTACCCGCGCCACCCATGATGGCGTTCTCTTCCAGCGTGACCAGCACCTCATGGCTTTCCGCCATGCTCAGAATCAGAGATTCATCGAGCGGCTTCACAAATCGCATATCGACGAGCGTCGCATTCAGGGTTTCAGCGACTTTTGCCGCTTCCGGCATCAGCGTACCAAAGTTCAGGATCGCCACTTTTTCACCGCGACGTTTCACCAGACCTTTACCGATATCCAGTTTTTCCAGCGGCCGTAATTCAACGCCAAGGGCATTGCCGCGTGGATAACGTACCGCACAGGGACCGTCCTGATAGTGGTAACCGGTATACAGCATCTGACGACACTCGTTTTCGTCGCTTGGCGTCATGATCACCATGTCCGGGATGCAGCGCAGGAAGGAGAGGTCAAATGCGCCCTGGTGCGTCTGGCCGTCAGCCCCCACGATGCCCGCACGGTCGATAGCAAACAGCACCGGCAGCTTCTGGATGGCAACGTCATGGATCACCTGATCGTAGGCGCGTTGCAGGAAGGTAGAGTAAATCGCTACCACCGGCTTGTAGCCGCCAATCGCCAGGCCCGCTGCGAAGGTCACCGCGTGCTGCTCGGCAATGGCGACGTCGAAATACTGGTCCGGGTATTTTTTGGAAAACTCGACCATGCCGGAGCCTTCACGCATGGCAGGCGTCACCGCCATCAGCGTGTTGTCTTTCGCCGCCGTTTCGCACAGCCAGTCGCCAAAGATTTTTGAGTAGCTCGGCATTCCGCCGCTGCTTTTCGGCAGACAACCGCTGGTATGGTCGAACTTGGGCACCGCGTGGAAGGTGATCGGATCTTTTTCCGCCGGTTCGTAACCACGCCCTTTTTTGGTCATGATATGCAGGAACTGCGGGCCTTTCAGGTCGCGCATGTTTTTAAGCGTCGTCACCAGACCTAACACATCGTGGCCGTCCACCGGGCCAATATAGTTAAAGCCCAGCTCTTCAAACAGCGTACCCGGCACGACCATGCCTTTGATATGTTCTTCGGTACGCTTAAGCAGCTCTTTGATCGGCGGTACGCCGGAGAAGACTTTTTTCCCGCCTTCGCGCAGTGACGAGTAAAGCTTACCGGACAGCAGCTGCGCCAGATGGTTATTCAGCGCGCCGACGTTCTCGGAGATCGACATTTCGTTATCGTTGAGGATCACCAGCATGTCCGGTTTGATATCGCCCGCGTGGTTCATGGCCTCAAAAGCCATCCCGGCGGTGATCGCCCCGTCACCAATCACGCAGACGGTACGGCGTTGCTTATTCTCTTTTTCGGCGGCAACGGCAATACCAATGCCCGCAGAAATGGAGGTGGAAGAGTGGCCGACGCTTAACACGTCAAACTCGCTCTCGCCGCGCCACGGGAACGGATGCAGGCCGCCTTTCTGGCGAATGGTGCCAATCTTATCGCGACGTCCGGTCAGAATTTTGTGCGGATAGGCCTGGTGGCCAACATCCCAGATCAGCTGATCGAACGGCGTGTTATAGACGTAATGCAACGCCACGGTCAGCTCAACCGTGCCAAGTCCGGAGGCGAAGTGGCCGCTGGAGCGGCTAACGCTGTCGAGCAGGTAGCGACGCAGCTCGTCACACAGCTTCGGCAGACTCTCTTTCGGCAACAGACGTAACTCCTGAGTGGAGTCAACTAACGCCAGTGTCGGGTATTTGGCAATATCAAAACTCATCAAAGGCTCATCGAGATATATAGTTTATTTATTACGCTGGATTATGTAGTCCGCTAGCGCTTCCAGTGCCGAGGTATCCAGCGATTGCGCGGCCAGCTCATTCAGTGACCGGCGGGCATCGTCTATCAGATCCCGGGCTTTACGTTGGGCATGCTCAAGGCCCAACAGGGCGGGGTAGGTACTTTTGCCAAGCTGCTGATCCGCACCCTGACGTTTTCCCAATGTTGCAGTATCGCCCACCACATCCAGAATGTCATCCTGAACCTGGAATGCCAGACCGATACTTTCTGCGTATCTGTCCAGAACCGGCAGGGCTTTACGCCCGCGTTCACCCGCGCTCAGCGCGCCCAGACGAACGGCTGCCCGAATCAGGGCGCCCGTTTTGTGACGGTGGATGCGTTCCAGCTGTTCCAGAGTTACTTGACGACCTTCAGCCTCTAAATCCAGCGCCTGGCCGCCGCACATCCCGGCGACGCCGCTGGCCATTGCCAGTTCGGACACCATTGCCAGACGATCGCGATCGCTCACTTCAACCATCGGCGCATCGCTCAGAATAGAGAACGCCAGGGTTTGCAGCGCATCACCCGCCAGAATGGCATTCGCTTCGCCGAACTTAATGTGGCAGGTCGGCTGACCGCGACGCAGATCGTCATCGTCCATGGCCGGCAAATCATCGTGGATCAGCGAATAGGCGTGGATACACTCCACGGCGGCTGCCGGGGCGTCCAGCGTGTTATCGCTGATACCGAACATGTTGCCCGTGGCATACACCAGGAACGGGCGCAGGCGTTTACCCCCCAAGAGTGCGCCATAGTGCATGGCTTCAACCAGAGGAGTGTTCTGAAAAGGCTGCGGCTCAATGAAACGGCGCAGCGCGTCGTTGGCGCGGATGACGCGCGCCTGAAGCGCGTTGGAAAAATCCATTTACTCGGCGTCCGGTGTGAATGGCGTGGTTTTAGCGTCTTCGCTGTCGGAAAGCAGGATCTGCACACGCTGCTCGGCCTGCTGGAGTTTTACCTGCCCCTGGCGCGCGAGCTGCACGCCGCGTTCAAATTCGTTGAGCGCGTCTTCCAGCGGGAGATCGCCGCTCTCAAGACGGGTAACGATCTGCTCCAGTTCACTCAGCGCAGTTTCGAAACTGGCCGGTGCGTCGTTTTTCTTCGGCATAGTGAATTGACTCTTAAATTTTTCGCCCTGACATGGTAACGGACTCAGGGCAATTATCAAATAACGCGAGTGGCGCGATGGTGGTATACTTGCGCGCCTGGATGCAGCCACGGGTGTGGGCTGCTGTATCATTTTCCACTACAAGCCTTTATAAGCTTGCCTAAGAAACATTGCCGCCATGAAGTTTATCATTAAATTGTTCCCTGAAATCACCATCAAAAGCCAATCCGTGCGTTTGCGCTTTATTAAAATTCTCACCGGGAACATTCGTAACGTATTAAAACACTACGACGAAACGCTCGCCGTGGTGCGTCACTGGGACCACGTTGAAGTCCGCGCGAAAGACGAAAACAAACGTCTTGATATTCGCGACGCGCTGACCCGTATCCCGGGTATTCACCATATTCTGGAAGTGGAAGACGTTCCCTTCACCGATATGCACGATATCTTCGAAAAGGCGCTGGTACAGTACCGCGATCAGATCGAAGGGAAAACGTTCTGCGTACGCGTGAAGCGCCGTGGTAAGCATGAGTTTAGCTCCATTGACGTTGAGCGCTATGTCGGCGGCGGTCTGAACCAGCACGTTGAGACGGCGCGCGTGCGCCTGACTAATCCGGACGTTACCGTTAATCTTGAGATCGAAAACGATCGCCTGCTGCTGGTTAAGGGCCGTTATGAAGGTATTGGCGGCTTCCCGATCGGCACGCAAGAAGATGTGCTGTCGCTGATCTCCGGCGGGTTCGACTCCGGCGTTTCCAGCTATATGCTGATGCGTCGCGGCTGCCGCGTGCACTACTGCTTCTTTAATCTGGGCGGCGCGGCGCACGAAATCGGCGTACGTCAGGTGGCGCATTACCTGTGGAACCGCTTCGGCAGCTCTCACCGCGTGCGTTTCGTGGCGATCAACTTTGAGCCGGTGGTCGGCGAAATTCTTGAGAAAGTGGATGACGGCCAGATGGGCGTGGTCCTGAAACGTATGATGGTGCGTGCGGCGTCCAAAGTGGCTGAGCGCTACGGCGTGCAGGCGCTGGTCACCGGTGAAGCACTGGGGCAGGTCTCCAGCCAGACGCTGACCAACCTGCGTCTTATCGACAACGTGTCTGATACGCTGATCCTGCGTCCGTTGATCTCTCACGATAAAGAGCACATCATCGATCTGGCGCGTAAAATCGGTACTGAAGATTTTGCCCGCACCATGCCGGAATATTGCGGCGTGATCTCAAAAAGTCCAACCATTAAAGCGGTGAAGGCGAAGATCGAAGCGGAAGAAGAGAACTTCGATTTCAGCATCCTGGAAAAAGTGGTGGCGGAAGCGTCCAACATCGATATCCGTGAAATCGCCCAGCAGACCGAGCAGGACGTGGTTGAGGTGGAGACGGTCAGCGGCTTCGGTGCTAACGATACGATTCTGGATATACGTTCTGTTGATGAGCAGGATGACAAGCCGTTGCAGGTGGAAGGCGTGGAGGTGGTTTCGCTGCCGTTCTACAAGCTGAGCACCCAGTTTGGCGATCTCGACCAGAGCAAAACGTATCTGCTGTGGTGCGAACGTGGGGTCATGAGCCGTTTACAGGCGCTGTACCTGCGCGAGCAGGGCTTCGCGAACGTGAAGGTGTATCGCCCGTAGCCTATTGCCCGGTGGCGCTTCGCTTACCGGGCCTACGGTACCGTACACTTGTAGGCCCGGTAAGGCGTAGCCGCCACCCGGCTTTTTTTACTCGTAGTAGTTATAAATCCCTGCCGCCATCACCAGCGATGACGCCACTTCGTACGCTTTTTCGCGCCCGACCAGCAGGTCAATAATCTTCAGGCCAAAATCAATGGCGGTACCCGGCCCCTGGCTGGTGAGCAGGTTAACGCGCGGATCCCAGACCACGCGTTTATCCACCCACTGGTCTGCCGGAATCGTATCCTTCAGGCCTGGGAAGCCGGTCATATTGCCGATGGGGAAAATGTCGTGCGGAACCAGTACCGTACCTGCGGCCGCACAGATTGCCGCGACGATACGCCCGGAAAGATGAAACTGACGAACGGTTTCAACCAGCAGCGGGCTGTCGCGGAAACACTCCGCGCCCTTCAGACCGCCCGGCAGCACGATAATGTCGTAATCACCGTCCGCCACCTGTACAAGCGGTGCATCTGCCAGGATCTTGACCCCACGCGAGCAGGTAATCGCCAGACTTCCGTCGCTGGCGACGCTGGCGGTGGTAACCTTAATACCACCACGTACCATCAAATCAATGGTGGTGACCGCTTCTGTCTCTTCGCTACCAGGGGCGAGGCATACCAGTGCCGATGCGCTCATACTCACTCTCCTTTCGTTTTACTGACTCAAACAGACGGCTGTTTTCGGCAACGGTAATGCCGTGTGCCCGGGCGCGTTTTAACAGATAACCGGTAATGTAATCAATTTCGGTATGCCGCATCGCCCGGACATCCTGCAACATTGAAGAGATATTTTCTGCCGTACTCTCAATGACCTGGTCGACATAATAACGTAAATCGGTTTCTGAGGTGTGGTAGCCTTCGCGTTCAATGACGGCGGCAACTTCCCGGCAAATCAGCGCTAACCGATCGGGATGCTGGCGCAGATCACCGTTAGGGCAATCCAGCAGGGCAGTCAGCGGATTGATCGCGCAGTTGACCGCCAGTTTGCGCCACAGTTCTGCGCGAATGTTATTGTGCCAGGCGACGTCAGGCAGCGTGCTTTGCAGGGTATCCGCAAGATAGCTGTAATCGCCGGGCTGTTCACGCGCCGGGCCGATATGGGTGATGCCACTGGCAACATGAATAATGACGTTACCGTCGCGGCGTGCCGCGTGGGTGGTTGTTCCCATCAGCAGCGGTTGCCGGACAGACTTTAGCTCTTCAATGGTACCCATACCGTTGTGAATCAGCAGGACTGGCGTGCTTTCAGGTAATTGGGCGGCCAGGCTTTTCACCGCATCGGAGACCTGCCAGGCCTTCAGCGTGACCAGCAGCAGATCGCTGCTCGCGAGAAATTCCGGATCGTTTGCCGTCAAAGACTCGTTAAAAATTGAACCGTCTGTACCTATCACATTCACACTGCAATAGGGTTGGGGAATTCGCAGCCAGCCCTGAACGTCGTGTCCCTGTTTGCATAGCGCGCTAAGCCAGAGTTGACCAAGGGCGCCGCATCCAAGCACTGTTACTTTCATTGTTCCTCCTCACCTGCAACTGCGCCAGGTGCTAAGACGCTAAGTATAGCGCCATCAGCTAAGCTTCTCGTTATGCCTCGTTGCAGGTATTATGCAACGCAACAAAAATGAAGGGAGAAGAAAAGATGCCATCTTTCGATATTGTTTCTGAAGTTGATCTGCAGGAAGCGCGTAACGGCGTAGATAATGCTATTCGTGAAGTGGAGTCACGTTTCGATTTTCGTGGCGTTGAGGCGACCATTGAACTGAACGACGCGAACAAGACAATCAAAGTCCTGAGTGAGTCTGATTTCCAGGTCAACCAACTGCTGGATATCCTGCGCGCCAAGCTGCTCAAGCGCGGCATTGAAGGGACCTCACTTGATGTACCGGAAGATTTTGTTCACAGCGGCAAAACCTGGTTTGTAGAAGCGAAGCTGAAGCAGGGGATTGAAAGCGCGGTACAGAAAAAAATCGTTAAGCTTATCAAAGACAGCAAGCTGAAAGTGCAGGCGCAGATCCAGGGGGAAGAGATCCGCGTGACCGGAAAATCCCGTGATGACCTGCAATCCGTGATGGCGCTGGTGCGTGGCGGCGATCTCGGTCAGCCATTCCAGTTTAAAAACTTCCGCGATTAAGACAATTATGCCCGGCTAAACCGGGCATTTTTTCAGGCCTTCAGCGCCTGCTCTACCTCAAAGCGGTTAGTCACTTTGCTGTCAATTTTGACATACGCACTGCGCTCTTCCGGGACAATCAGCACTTCGCTCACGCCCTCTGTCGCTTCCAGACGCTGTTGTAACGCGTCACCGATTGCCACGTCATCGGGAATTTCTACCCGCAGGCTACTCACATAGCGCGGCTCTTTCATGGTGCTGGCAACAAACAGCCAGAGCATCGCCAGTAGCGCACCGGCGAGGAACACGGTCTGAGAATCAAAAAGGCCGTCCACCCAGCCGCCGAGGGACCCGCCGATCGCCACGCCGAGAAACTGGCTGGTGGAGTAAATGCCCATCGCGGTGCCTTTGTATCCTGCCGGAGACTCTTTGCTTATAAGCGACGGCAGCAGGGCTTCCATCAGATTAAACGCCAGGAAGAACAGCTGTACGCCTGCGATCAGCTCCCAGAAATGTGGGCCGGCGCCCCACAGCACAATCTCGGCAATCAACAGTAACGCCACGCAGCCCACGAAGACGCGTTTCATTTTGCGCTTCACTTCGGCGTAAATAATGAAGGGCACAACGGAGACAAACGAGATCAGCATTGTGACCAGATAAATTTTCCAGTGCTCTGCCGCCGGGAAACCTGCTGCGGCAAGTTGACCGGGCAGGGCGACAAAGGTGGACATCAGCAGAATGTGCAGGCACATAATGCCGAAGTTCAGCTTAAGCAGGCGCGGCTCGGCGATGACTTTGCTGAAGCAGCCTTTGACCATCCCGGATTCACGGTTCAGGACATGGTTTTTACTGTCCGGCACAACCCACAGCGTGAGTGCGATCCCGATGGTTGCCAGCACGGCTATCATCCAGAACAGGGCGTGCAGGCCGAGTGAATGGGTAATAATCGGCCCCAGCACCATGGCAATGGCAAACGTAACGCCGAAGCTGACGCCAATAAACGCCATGGCTTTGGTGCGGTTTTGCTCGCGGGTTAAATCTGACAGCAGCGCCATCACGGCGGCGGCAATCGCCCCGGAACCTTGCAGGGCGCGGCCAAGAATAATTCCCCAGATGGAGTGGGAGAGGGCAGCGATGATGCTGCCAAGTACAAACACCAGCAGCCCGCCGACAATCAGCGGTTTGCGACCCACGCGGTCGGAGAGCAGGCCAAAGGGGATCTGGAATATCGCCTGCGCCAGGCCGTAGATACCGATCGCCAGACCAATCAGCGCTTCGCTGGCACCCTGTAACGCCATGCCATATGTGGTCAGAACGGGCAGGACCATAAACATGCCAAGCATCCGCAGCGAGAAAACAGTCCCTAAACCCCAGGTCGCACGCAGTTCACCTGGCGTCATTTTATAATCGTTCATTACCACCTCTACCAAAAAGCAGGCCATAGTTTAGGCGGGGTGATAAGTGCGGTAAATAGGTGTTTGTTTAAGAGATATTACGAGGGTGTGATAAAAGCACCCCCGGATAAAAAATTACGCCTCGACGCGCAACCCGTAGCTTTTAAATTTCTCAAGAACAATGGCAATTTCATCGTCACTGAGTACCGGAACGGGATCCACGATCGCCAGCGTGGCCAGGTAGAGTTTTGCCAGCACCTCTACCTCCTGCGCCAGCCACAGTGCCTTCTCAAGATTTTCTTCGCAGGTGATCAGGCCGTGGTGCTGTAATAGCGTCGCTTTGCGATCGCGTAACGCGACCGCGACATGCTCTGACAGCGCGCGCGTCCCGAAGGTCGCGTAAGGCGCGCAGGGAATGGAGTTTCCCCCGGCGGCGGCAATCATATAGTGAATAGCAGGAATGGGGCGGTTGAGTATCGAGACGGCGGTACAGTTAACCGCATGGTTATGGACGACGGCGTTAGCATCCGGGCGGGTCTGATACACAACCTGATGAAAACGCCATTCGCTGGAGGGCAGTTTATCCTCTTCGTGTCGCCCCTGTGCATCGACATAGACGATACTCTCTTCGGTCAGATGCTCGTAGGGAATTCCGGTCGGCGTAATCAGCATACCGTCGCGATAGCGAACGCTGATATTCCCGGCGGTGCCCTGATTTAATCCCATGCGGGTCATCTCAAGGCAGGTGTCGATAATGTCTCTGGCTAATCGGGCTCGTTCCATTTTTTATTCTCCGGGTACAGTTTTATTTTTACTGGCGGGAACGTTTGACCAGCTTCATATCGACTTTCGCCGTCTCGTTGACCGCTTCGCCGTCGATGGCTCGCTGCATCAGTTCAAACGCTTTTTCCGCCCAGGTATCTTCATCCTGCTGCATGGACCAGACGCTGTTAGGCAGGAACCCCAGCATGGGGTGCTCATCGAAGGTGCCAATATTGATGTGTTGAGGCACGGTACCGGTACGCGTCCGCAGGGCTTCGATTGCCCCTTCCAGGACGGGTAACGATGAGGCGATGAACGCCTGCGGAACACCCTGGCTGTCGATAAGCGAATCCATCAGGGCATATCCCCCCTCCGGCGTATTGTCCGGCCCTTCGATGACCCACTCGCGATGGTGAATACCGGCTGTTTTCAGGGCCTGCAAATAGCCGTTCAGACGGTCCGTAATGCTGGGCAGTGCGGTATCGCCCACAAGGAACCAGAGCGGCGTTTTGCACTCTTCCAGCATATTGCGGGCCAGTTCATCCCCCCCAGCCTCGTTATGACTCTCTACCAGCGCGTTGTCAGTAAAGCCAAAATCCCGGTCAAGGAGCACCAGTGGCTTTTGGATCTGCCGCAAATGATGCTGCTGATTTTCCAGCGTCGAGGGAACGATAAATAAGCCGTCCACGTTGCGCGCCATCAGAGCTTTTACCAGCTTGTTTTCGTAATCCACATCGTTGTAAGTACAGCTGATCATCAGCTGGTAACCCGAACGGCGGCAGCGCAGTTCGAGTTTCTCGGCGAGCGTTGCAAAGAACACGTTTGAGATGTTGGGCACGATGAGCCCCAGCGTCTCGGTTTTGTTTAACTTCAGACTGCGCGCCGAATGGTTGAGGGTATAGCCGAAGCGCTCGACGTGTTCATTAATTCGGGACTGTGTTTTCACACTGATCCGATACTGTTCGGCTTTCCCGCTCAGTACCAGCCGCACGGTGGTGACGGATAAATTCAGATCCTTCGCTATCTGTTCAACTGTTTTGGCCATCGCTACGCCTCAATCCTTAACGTACGTAAAAACTGCTGATAAAGCATACGCATCCTGCCATTACATTTCCTGCTGCATCAGGAGATTAAGCGCCTGTTGCTGGGTCCACAGCATCAGGTACGCCTCATATTTTTGCCGGTGGAAGGCCGCGGTTTCCGGCCGACAGGTGATGATATCGCCGGCTTTGACCATTTCCCGGGTGGCGTCGGTAAGCGTTGCCCATGCACCGCTCGCCACAGCGCCGCAAATGGCCGCGCCGAGAGTGACCGCATCTTCTTCGGCTAAAAGGTGAATATCGCAGCCTGTGGCATCGGCATACTCCCGCAGCCAGAGCCGGTTATGAGTAGCTCCACCACAAATGACAATGCGCGACAAGGTGTGCCCATGATGTTTCAGAGTATCCATAATGTGTCGTGTGCCGTAGGCAATGGCCTGTAGCGTGGCCAGATAGAGCCTCGCCAGCGCGCGCTCACCGGTCTCTAATGTCAGACCGACAACGCTGCCCCGGGCATCAGGACGCGAACGCGGCGAGCGGTTGCCGTGGTGATCGGCCAGAATGTGCAGGTTGCGGGTGGGATATTTTTCTTCCTGTTCAAGCGCGGCTACCCAGTCGTTGAGTAATGCCACCGGATGGCATTGCGCCGCTTCTGCTTTTGCAAACAGCTCTGCGCTGACTCCGTGCTCGCGCAACGTCCAGTCGACCAGCGCCCCGGCAGCACTTTGCCCGCCTTCCGTCAGCCAGTAGCCCGGCAGCATGGCGCTCCAGTAAGGTCCCCAGACGCCGGGCGTATGGATCTCCGTCTGACTGGCAAGCATATGGCAGTTCGAGGTTCCGCTGATGAGCGCCAGCGTGCCTTCCGGGTGTGAGCCCGTCAGCGCCACGCCACCCGCGTGGGCATCGATCATGCCGCTTGCCACAACCACTTCTTCGGACAAACCCAGAGCTTGCGCTGCCTGCGGGCTAAGTTTCCCGACGCATTCAGCGACGTCCAGAATAGTGCCGGGAATTTTTGTCAGTAAGTTTTCCAGCCCCACCGCTCTGAGCAGCGATTCGCTGAACTGCGCCTCATGCGCAAGGTAGTTCCATTTGCAGGTGAGGGTGCACAGGCTGGCGACGTCCTGGCCCGTCGCTTTCCAGACCAGAAAATCGGCAAGGTCGTAAAAGCGCCAGGCCTGATTCCAGGTTTCAGGATGATGCCGCTGCAACCACAGCAGTTTTGGCAACTCCATCTCGATGCTGACCTCGCCGCCCACGTAGCACAGGGCCGGATCGCGTGTGGCATTGATGTGAACGGTTTCTTCGTGAGCACGATGATCCATCCACATAATGATGTCCTGCGATGCCGGACTGTCCGGGGAGACGCTCAGGCCGTTACCGTCAGCATCCAGCGCGACCAGCGAGCACGTGGCGTCGAAGCCAATCGAACGAATGGCGTCAGGTGAAATCCCAGAGGAGTCGACGGCTTCCCGCACCACCGCACAAACCTGCTGCCAGATTTCCACAGAGGATTGTTCCACGCGCGCATTGCTGGCGTGAAACTGCGAAATCGGACGGGTCGCGAAGCTCAAACGCTCGCCTTGCGCAGAGTAAAGCCCTGCACGAACGCTGGCTGAACCTACATCTACCCCGAGGAAATAGCCGTCACTCATCATGAACTTCCTTATTTTTTACCAAACGGATGCAGCAGTTTATCAATTTCAGGCGTGTTGATATTCTGCGCATTGACATATTTCACTGGAATATCAATTTCTTTGGCCACCGTCTGTCCGGAAATCACCGCGTTCAGCGCTTTTATGCCCTGATAACCAATCTGATAGGCGTCCTGCACCACGAAGCCCTGAATCACACCGTTTTTAAGGAAGTTAATGATGGCTTCGGTGCTGTCAAAACCGATGACTTTTACTTTGCCCTTCAGATTCTGGCTGTCGATAGCGTTCGCAACGCCCAGGGTTGAGCCTTCGTTGGTGGCATAAATACCGGCGATATCCGGGTTGGCCTGAACCATATCAATGGTTTTATCCATCGCTTTTTGCGGGTCGCCATCGCTGTATTGCACCGGCAGTACCTGAATATTCGGGTACTTCTCTTTCATCCGCTCGCTGAACCCTTCAGAGCGCTCAATGGCGGACGTCGTCCCGGCTACGTGGGCGATAATACCCACTTTCCCCTTCTGGCCTACCTGCTCCGCCAGCGCATCCGCAGCCTGTGCGCCCGCCTTACGGTTATTGGTGGCGACAAAGCTGGCCGGGATATCCGAGTTCACGCCCGAGTCGAAGGTCACCACTTTGATCCCCCGGCTGTTTGCGGTTTCGACCAGCGGGGCAAGGGCGTTTGCATCAAGTGCGGCCAGCAACAGGCCGTTTGGCTTTTGTGCCATGGTGTTTTCGACTAACTGGATCTGTTCGGCGATTTGCGTTTCATCGGCAGGGCCAACGTAGCTGGTTTTGTCACCCAACTCTTTTGCGGCAGCTTCCGTTCCCATTTTGACCGTCTGCCAGAATTCGTGCTGGTAACCTTTACTGACCACCGGCAGGTTTAAATCTTTTGCCAGCGCGCTGCTGGACAGGATGGCAACGAGCGACAGGGCGCTCAGGATATGGCTGGTTTTCATTATTTTGCTCCGTTGTAGGGTTGGCAGGGCTTGTTGTATCGAGAACCTAACGCATTCTTTTACGTAACGTGTCCAGGTAGACGGCGGCAACGACGACCACGCCCATCGCCACCATCTGCCAGAACTGGGACACGCCCATGAGATTGAGGCCGTTTTTCAGCACGCTCATAATGAACGCGCCTATGATGGTGCCGCCAATCGTGCCCACGCCGCCCATCAGACTGGTACCGCCGATCACTACCGCCGCAATGGCTTCCAGCTCATAACCCACGCCCACGGTTGGCTGGCCTGAGTTGAGACGAGAGGCGAGGATCACCCCGGCCACGCCGGTTAACAGGCCGCAGAAGGCGTAAACGAAAATTTTCACTCGCTGGACTTTGATCCCGGAAAGGTGTGCCGCCGTTTCATTGCTGCCGACAGCGTAGATATAGCGGCCCATCACCGTTTTCTTCAGGATCCACATGGCGATCAGTGCCACGATGACCAGGTAGAACACCGGATAAGGCAGAACGTCGAACAGGCGACCCTGTGCTAGCAGCTTGAACTGCGGGTAGTCAGAAAAATAAATCGCGCGGCCATCGGTCATCACCATATTGATGCCGCGTACCGACATCATTAAGCCGAGGGTGGCAATAAACGGTGGTATGGTCATTTTGGTGACCAGAAACGCGTTCACATAGCCGCAAAGTCCGCCTGCGAGCACGCCTGCCAGAATACAGACCGGCAACGGCATACCAAACCCGGCGGCGATGCCCACCGCAACCCCTGAGAACGCCACCACCGATCCGAGTGACAGGTCGATCCCGGCGGTAATAATCACAAAGGTCACGCCAATGGCCATGATGCCAATCACCGCCGTTTGCAGGGCGATAGTCATGATATTTTCTGTATTAAAGAAGAACGGAGAGCTGAAGCTGAAAAACAGAACCAGCAATACCAGGCTAAAAAGAGGCGCCAGACGCATCAGGAGCGCTTTATTTATTTTCATCGTATGACTTCCGCTTTGCGGCGATGGAACGGTAACGGACATGATTAATCCTCCAGCGTGGCGTATTGCATGATTTTTTCCTGGGTGGCGTGCTCAGCCGCTATTTCGCCGGCAATGCGGCCGCTGCGCATCACGAGTATGCGGTCGCACATTCCTAATACTTCCGGCAGTTCGGATGAAATCATGATGATCGATTTACCTTTAGCGACAAGGCGATTCATTAATTCGTAGATTTCCAGCTTGGCACCAACGTCAATTCCCCGGGTTGGCTCATCAAAAATTAAAATATCGGTGTCTTTGCAGACCCAGCGGGCAATAATAATCTTCTGTTGATTACCGCCGCTTAAATTCAGTGCCGCCTGTTCCAGATGTGGCGTTTTTATTCGCAGCGTATCCACCAGTTTCTGGCTGGACTCCCGGCAGCGTTTTTCATCAACATTACCCGCGGCGCCAGCGTAGTCCGGGTAATTGCCGAGCATAATGTTCATCTCAACAGAAAGGCCCAGGGCGAGTCCCTCTTTTTTGCGGTCTTCTGTTAAATAGCTGATGCCTTTCTCAATGGCGTCAGCCACGTCTTTAATACGTGTGGGGGTGCCGTTCAGCGTCAGGGTGCCAGCGTCGATCGCATCGGCGCCAAACAGGGCCCGGCCCAGTTCAGTTCGGCCTGCGCCCATTAAGCCAGCGAGACCGAGGATCTCACCGCGCCAGAGGGTAAAGTTGATGTCATGCAGTACACCATTACGCGTCAGGCCGTTCACCTCCAGCACTTTTTCTCTGCGCTGATGCGGCGGGCGTTTTGGGTAGATGTTATCGAGATTGCGGCCAACCATCATGGCGATAAGCTCGCCGATCTGAACCGTTTCATAATCTACGGTGGCGATGTATTGTCCGTCGCGCATGACGGTCGCGCGATCGGCGATCAGCGCCAGCTCTTCCAGACGGTGCGAGATGTAGACAATCCCCGTGCCCTGAGCCTTGAGCATCCGCGTGACGTCAAACAAACTCTCGATTTCACTTTCGGTCAGCGCGGCGGTGGGTTCATCCATGATTAGCACTTTGGCATTGACCGAAATCGCTTTGGCAATTTCCACCATCTGCTGCTGGGCTACGGTTAATTCACTGACGCGGGCGTCCGGGGCGATTTTTAAATTCAGCATGTGCAGTATTTTCTCAACCGCCTGTCGCTGGGCGCGTTTATCTAACTGCCAGCGACTATTTTTGCAGAATTCACGGCCAATAAAGATATTCTCTTCCACGGTTAAATCGGGGAAGAGATTAAATTCCTGATGGATAATCGTAATACCTGCATGCTGAGCACTTAGCGGATCGCTGAATGATACGGATTGCCCTTCAAAGCGAATTTCACCGGCATCAGGTTGGTAAACACCGGATAATATTTTCATCAGCGTCGATTTGCCGGCACCGTTTTCACCTAAGAGGGCATGAACTTCGCCGCAGCGTAAATCGAAATCAACCTGATTCAGCGCCAGCACGCCGGGAAAGCGTTTGGTAATGCACGTCATCTGAATAAGAGTCTCTGACATTGCAAAATTCCTGTGTTGGAAAGGCAATGAATCACAAGCCACAGTGATTTAGTTAATAAGCTAACTCGACTTAGCTTTCGTCCTTAAAAGCTATTTTAGGGTTATAATTTAGCCAAATCATTTGTATTCAAATTGTGACGTCGTGCAAAGGTATTTTGTTATTTGATTGAATTTAAACGATATGTTTAGTTTTTGCTGAATCGTAATACCTGACACTGATCGAATTTTGACCTCTCATCGTGAAACTGCTCACAGATCCTGCACATTTATCTTGTCTCATTTTTAGTGTGAACCCTAAGCTAATTCGAGTTAGCAAATTTCACCACTTTCCGTTCACGGCGCTGCCTGGGCGCTTTTTCACGGCTATGCCCCTGAGACGGATAGGTTAACCAACGTGAGGAAGGGCTATGAAAACGATAAAAGCGTTACCCCGTATTGGCATTCGACCTGTTATTGATGGCCGCCGAATGGGCGTACGCGAGTCTCTGGAAGAGCAGACCATGAACATGGCGAAAGCCACGGCGGCGCTACTCAGTGAAAAATTACGCCACCCCTGCGGTACGCCCGTTGAGTGCGTAATTGCCGATAGCTGCATTGCCGGAATGGCGGAGGCCGCTGCTTGCGAAGAGAAGTTCAGCACGTGCCACGTTGGTCTGACGATCACCGTCACCCCCTGCTGGTGTTACGGGAGTGAAACCATTGATATGGATCCGCTGCGTCCGAAAGCGATCTGGGGCTTTAACGGCACCGAGCGTCCGGGGGCAGTATATCTCGCGGCGGCACTGGCGGCGCATAACCAGAAAGGGATCCCGGCGTTTTCCATATATGGCCACGATGTACAGGATGCGGGCGACGAGACCATCCCGGCAGACGTCGAAGAAAAATTGTTGCGCTTCGCCCGCGCGGGCCTGGCGGTCGCCAGCATGAAGGGGAAAAGTTATCTGTCGGTGGGCGGGGTCTCGATGGGGATTGCGGGCTCGATTGTCGATCACAACTTCTTTGAATCCTGGCTGGGGATGAAGGTGCAGGCGGTGGATATGACCGAACTGCGTCGCCGCATCGATCATAAGATTTACGACGAGCAAGAACTTGAGCTGGCCCTGGACTGGGCGCAAGCACATTTCCGTTTCGGCGAGGATAAAAACGCGGAGCAGTATCGTCGCAATGAACAGGAGAATGCCGCGATCCTGCGGGAGAGTCTGCTGATGGCGATGTGCATCCGCGACATGATGCAGGGTAACCCAAAACTCGCTGCGATGGGCCGCGTGGAGGAATCTCTGGGCTATAACGCCATCGCGTCCGGGTTCCAGGGACAGCGCCACTGGACGGATCAGTATCCAAATGGCGATACCGCAGAGGCGCTGCTGAACAGCTCCTTTGACTGGAACGGTATTCGCCAGCCGTTGGTGGTGGCGACGGAAAATGACAGCCTGAACGGGGTAGCAATGCTGTTTGGACATCTGATGACCGGTACAGCGCAAATCTTTGCCGACGTGCGCACCTACTGGTCGCCAGAGTCGGTTGAGCGTGTTACCGGCCAGAAACTCACTGGACGGGCTGAGCAGGGCATTATTCATCTGATCAACTCCGGCTCGGCGGCACTGGACGGTACAGCGGAGCAGAAAGACGCCGAGGGGAAACCGACCCTGAAACCACACTGGGACATTACTGAGCAGGAAGCCAACGCGTGCCTGGCCGCAACCCACTGGTGTCCGGCGGTGCATGAATACTTTCGCGGGGGCGGTTTCTCATCAAACTTCCTCACCCGAGGTGGCGTGCCATTTACCATGACCCGCGTAAACCTCATCAAGGGGGTGGGCCCGGTATTACAGATAGCGGAAGGCTGGAGTGTTGAGCTGCCGGAACAAGTACATGACATTCTGAATAAGCGCACCGATTCAACCTGGCCCACCACCTGGTTTGCCCCACGTCTGACCGGTAAAGGCCCGTTCAGTGACGTCTATTCAGTGATGGCGAACTGGGGCGCTAACCACGGAGTATTAACCGTCGGGCACGTCGGTGCTGATTTCATCACCATGGCGTCCATGCTGCGCATTCCCGTGTGCATGCATAACGTACCGGAGGCGCTGATTTATCGGCCGACGGCCTGGGGCGCTCACGGTATGGATCCGGAAGGGCAGGATTACCGCGCCTGTGAAAATTACGGACCGTTATACAAACAATAAGCCGGTTTGCCAGCCTGCTCCGGCGGACTGGCAGCCTGTGGGGACCGCAATGAAAAAATGTTTTCTGGTTCTCGATTGTGGCGCGACGAACGTGCGCGCCATTGCGCTGGATCCTGAAGGGAATATTGTGGCGCGAGCCTCGGTGGCGAACGAAAGCGAAAGTGTCGCTGAAAATCCGGCCTGGCACCAGTGGTCGCTCGACGCCATCATGCAACGTTTTGCCGTCTGTTGTCAGAAAATCAGCGCAGTGCTGAGCAAGCATCAACTGTGCGGAATGAGTGTGACGACCTTTGGCGTGGATGGCGCGCTGGTAGATGAGCGGGGAGAACTGCTTTACCCGATCATCAGCTGGAAATGTCCACGGACCGTGCCGGTGATGGAAGCGGTTGCCCGTTTGTGCTCCCCGGCTGAACTACAGCAGATCACCGGCGTTGGGCAGTTTAGTTTCAACACGTTGTATAAGCTAGGCTGGCTTCAGGACAACCATCCCGATCTGTTACAGCGTGCTCACGCCTGGCTTTTTATCTCCTCGCTAATCAACCATCGCCTGACCGGAAAAATGACGACCGATCTCACGATGGCCGGTACCAGTCAGATGTTCGATCTGCATCAGCGGTGCTTCAGCGAAACGATCTTAAGCAAGATCGGCGTGCCTCATTCCCTTTTCCCGCCGCTGGTTTCCCCCGGGGAGATGATGGGTGAACTGCAGCCCGACGCTGCATCCAGACTCGGATTGCCTTGCGGTGTGCCGGTGATCTCCGCCGGGCACGATACGCAGTTTGCCCTTTTTGGCGCCGGTGCGGGAATTAATGAGCCGGTTCTCTCTTCGGGAACCTGGGAGATTTTAATGGCGCGCACCTCGCAGGTTGATACCGCTTTACTGGGGCAATACCCGGGCGCGACCTGCGAACTGGATAGCCGGACAGGGCTCTATAATCCGGGAATGCAATATCTGGCGTCTGGCGTACTGGAGTGGATCCGCGCGCTGTTCTGGTCGCCTGATGTCAACTGGGACACTATTCTGGCTCAGGCGGCGGCAATTCCGTACGGGGCGGATGGCGTCACGATGAATACCCAGTTGCTCGATTCTCCGCTCGCCGGCTGGCAGGGCGTTACGCTCACCACCACGCCAGCCCATTTTTACCGCGCAGCCCTGGAAGGACTCACGGTGCATCTGCAAGAAAAACTCCAGGCGCTGGAGGCGATCGCGCAATTTAAGGCGCGTGAACTCCTGCTGGTGGGGGGAGGTAGCCGCAATATGCTGTGGAATCAGCTCAAGTCCAATGCGCTTGGGATCCCGGTGAAGGTTCTTGAAGATGCAGATACGACCGTGCTGGGAGCGTCTTTGTACGGATGGTGGGGCGTCGGAGAAACGGCCAGCGCTGAGGCTGCTCGCGATCGGGTCCACTATCGTTACCGTTATTTCTATCCTGAGGAGCAAAGCCGTGCTTAAAACGATATCCCCACTGATTTCACCCGAGCTGCTGAAAACGCTGGCAGAGATGGGCCATGGTGACGAGATTATTTTTGCAGACGCTCACTTTCCCGCGCACAGCCTGGGGCCAAAGACGATCCGCGCAGATGGCCTGCTCATCAGCGATTTGCTGGCCGCGGTGATACCGCTGTTTGAACTCGACAGCTATGCGCCACCGCTGGTGATGATGGCCCCTGTCGACGGGGATACGCTCGATATACAGGTAGAAGCACGCTATCGCAACGCACTCTTTGGTGAGGCGGAAGGGGAGGGGATTATGCGTATTGACCGTTATGCGTTTTATGCGCGGGCACAGAAAGCGTACGCCATTGTGGTGACAGGCGAGACAGCGAAATACGGCAATATACTGTTAAAGAAAGGGGTTACGCCGTACCAATAAAAAACGCCGGGTTTAACCCGGCGTTTTTACTTCAGTCTTCTTACCAGACGTACGTCAGCAGGCTTTGTGAATCTGGCACCATGAAGTCTACGGACATCATCACGGACAGGGAGGTGATGGCGACAATCGAGAACACAAACAGCTTGCGTGCCCAGACCTTGTCATCTTCCACTTTGTAACCGCGCAGAGCCATGCCGAGCCACCAGACGCTCACCGCAGCTGCTACCACCAGATATTTATATCCGGCGTAACCGCCCAGAGAGAGCATCAGCGTTGCCACGGCAAAAGCGATGATGTACAGCGTGATGTGGTTTTTGGCAACTGAGATGCCTTTCACGACCGGCAGAACCGGAATGTTCGCTGCCTGATAATCCTTAAAGCGGAAAATCGCGATGGCGTAGGAGTGCGGCATCTGCCACAGGCTAAAGATAGCCAGCAGGATCAGCGCACCGCTGTCGAACTCGTTCGTGACGGCGCAGTAGCCAATCACCGGCGGCGCAGCGCCGGAGAGAGAACCAATCAGCGTGCCGTAGACGGAGTGGCGTTTCATATACAGGCTGTAGACGCCTACATACACCACGAACCCCATCACCCCCAGCCAGCAGGCCAGCGGGTTAGCACCAAACCACAGCAGCATAAAGCCAGCAATACCCAGCAAGGTGGCGTACACCAGCGAGACGGAAGGAGCAATCAGGCCTTTAACCAGCACCCGATTTTTGGTCCTTTCCATCTTCTTGTCGATATCCATGTCGATGTAGTTGTTAAATACACAACCGGACGCAACCACCAGTGACACACCGACCAGCGTGTAAATAAAGAGGGTGTAATCAATGCTGCCTTTAGAGGCCAGCAGGAACCCTCCGATTACGGAGATCAGGTTGCCAAAGATGATGCCTGGTTTCGTGACTTGCAGGTATTGCTTAAACATACTCGCCGCTCTTAGTGAACCATCATGTTGTAGTTAAGGTTCCACATAATCCAGATGGAACCGACTACCAGGATAGCGATGATAATCACGGTAAAGATAAAGGCCGTCATGTTCCAGCCTTCATCGGACTTGGTGTTCATGTGCAGGAAGCAAACCAGATGCACCAGAATCTGAATCACCGCGGTCACCAGGATTGCGCCCAGGATAACCGGCTTAGATGCAGAACCGTTCATCACCATCCAGAACGGGATCACCGTCAGGATGATCGACAGGATGAAACCTGTCATGTAGGTTTTTACGCTGCCGTGGGAAGCGCCATGATCGTTAGAATGACTCATTACATCGCCCCCATCAGATAGACAACAGAGAACACACAGATCCATACCACGTCCAGGAAGTGCCAGAACAGGCTCAGGCACATGATACGGGTACGGTTAGTACTGGTCAGGCCGCGACGGGAGATCTGGAACATCAGCACTGCCATCCAGATCAGACCAGAGGTCACGTGCAGACCGTGGGTGCCGACCAGCGCGAAGAACGCTGACAGGAAGCCACTGCGATCCGGACCAAAGCCTTCCGCAATCAGGTGATGGAATTCATAGATTTCCATCCCGATAAAGCCAGCACCAAACAACCAGGTCAACGCCAGCCAGGAAACAACCTGGCTTTTGTTGTTTTTGTACATGGCGATAGCCGCCATGCCGTAGGTGATGGAGCTGAATAACAGCAGTGCGGTTTCAACCAGAACGAACGGCAGCTCAAAGATGTCCTTACCGGTCGGGCCGCCCGCTGTGCCGTTCACCAGAACGGCATAGGTTGCGAACAGACAGCAGAACAGGATGCAGTCGCTCATCAGGTAGATCCAGAAACCGAAGACTTTCGTCGGTCCTGTATCATGGTGCGCATGTTCATGCGCGTGGGCAGTCGAGTGCGCCAGAGTATCAGTTGCCATTTTTCAGCCCCGCTTTAGAAATCTCGTCAAAATGCTGGTTTTCCAGCTTTTCAACTTCACGGACTGGTACGTAGTAGTCCACGTCCTCGTCAAAGCTCTTCACAATCCAGCTGATTACGATGCCAGCGAAGCCAACAATCGCCATCCACCAGATGTGCCAGATCATTGCGAAACCAAATACCGTTGCGAAGGCGGCAATCACGATGCCCGCACCGCTGTTTTTCGGCATATGGATCTCTTCGTAATGTTCAGGTTGCTTGTACGCTTCACCTTTTTCTTTCATTTCCCAGAATGCGTCACGCTCATGAATGTGCGGCACTACGGCAAAGTTATAGAACGGAGGTGGAGAAGAGGTAGACCACTCCAGCGTACGGCCACCCCACGGGTCACCGGTCAGGTCGCGGTTCAGGTTACGGTCACGGATAGACACGTAGTACTGAATCAGCTGGCACAGGATACCGCAGGCAATCAGCGCGGCGCCGCCCGCTGCAATCATCAGCATCGGATGGAACTGCGGATCGATCTGCTGGCTCAGACGACGGGTCATCCCCATGAAGCCCAGCACGTACAGCGGCATAAACGCCACGAAGAAGCCGATGATCCAGAACCAGAACGCGCGTTTGCCCCATTTTTCGTTCAGGGTGAAACCGAACGCTTTTGGCCACCAGTAGGTCACACCTGCGAAGCAGCCGAAGACGACGCCGCCGATGATAACGTTATGGAAGTGCGCAATCAGGAACAGACTGTTGTGCAGGACAAAGTCAGCGCCCGGAACCGCCAGCAGCACGCCGGTCATCCCACCTACGGAGAAGGTCACGATGAAGCCGATGGTCCACAGCATCGCTGAGTGGAACTGGATACGGCCCTGGTACATGGTGAACAGCCAGTTGAAGATCTTAACCCCGGTCGGGATCGCGATAATCATAGTGGTAATACCGAAGAAGGCGTTTACGTTGGCGCCCGCACCCATGGTGAAGAAGTGGTGCAGCCAGACGATGAACGACAGGACGGTAATACACACGGTTGCCCACACCAGAGAGGTGTAACCAAACAGACGTTTACGCGAGAAGGTTGCCGCGATTTCGGAGAACACACCGAACACCGGCAGAACCAGGATGTACACTTCCGGGTGACCCCAGGCCCAAATCAGGTTGATGTACATCATCATGTTGCCACCCATATCATTCGTGAAGAAATGGGTACCCAGATAGCGATCCAGGGTCAGCAGCGCGATGGTGACGGTCAGAATTGGGAACGACGCGATAATCAGGACGTTGGCGCACAGAGATGCCCAGGTAAATACTGGCATCTTGAACATCGTCATACCTGGTGCACGCATCTTCAGGATGGTCACGAAGAAGTTAATACCGGTCAGGGTGGTACCGACACCGGAGAGCTGAAGCGCCCAAATCCAGTAGTCAACGCCCACGCCCGGACTGTACTCAATTCCCGAAAGTGGCGGGTAGGCCAGCCAGCCGGTCTGAGCAAATTCGCCCACACCCAGTGACAGGTTAACCAGGATAACGCCGACAACGGTGAACCAGAAGCTCAGGTTGTTCAGGAACGGGAACGCAACGTCGCGCGCGCCGATTTGCAGCGGAACGACAACGTTCATCAGACCGATTACCAGCGGCATCGCCACGAAGAAGATCATGATAACGCCGTGAGCGGTAAAGATCTGATCGTAGTGGTGCGGTGGCAGGAATCCGGCTTCGCCCGCAGACGCAAGCGCCTGCTGGCTACGCATCATGATTGCATCCGCAAAGCCACGAATTAACATGACGATACCGACGATGCAGTACATGATGCCGAGTTTTTTGTGGTCAACCGAAGTCAGCCACTCGTTCCACAGGTAGCTCCACTTACCGAAGTAAGTGATCAGGCCAACTAAGGCCGCGCCACCAATGATAATTGCAGCAATCGTAACCATGATAATGGGTTCATGGTACGGCACCGCATCCAATGTCAATTTTCCGAACATTTTCTTCCTCGGCCCCTTAGTGAGCGGTTTCCGCGTGGCTCATGTCCATGCCTTCCATACCCTGGTGCGTGTTGTGCTCGCCTTCAGGCTGGGTCATGTCCATGCTCATGCCGTGATCCATAAATTTGCCAATAACATCTTTGAACAGATTCGGTTTCACGTTAGAGAAGTACTCCACCTTGTTGTATTCGCTAGGTGCAGCCACTTTTTCGAACGCCGCCATGTCAGACATGGTGTTTGGAGACTGCTTCGCTTTTGCAACCCACTGGTCGAAAGTCGCGCGGTCTGGCGTAGCGATAGCTTTGAACTTCATACCCGAGAAGCCCGGGCCACTATAGCTGGCGGAGATACCGTCGTAGGTGCCTGCTTCATTCGCAATCAGATGCAGGTTAGTCTGCATACCGGCCATCGCGTAAATCTGGCTGCCCAGACGTGGGATGAAGAAGGAGTTCATTACGGAGTTGGAGGTCACTTTGAACTGAACCGGAGTGTTCGCCGGGAAGGCGATTTCATTCACGGTAGCAATGCCCTGTTCTGGATAGATGAAGAACCATTTCCAGTCCATGGAGACCACTTCAATGGTAATGGGTTTTTCATCGTGAACCAGCGGTTTGCTCGGCTCAAGTGCGTGAGTGGTTTTCCAGGTCAGTACAGCAAGGAACAGGATGATCAGAATAGGTACCGTCCAGACCACAGCTTCCACTTTATTGGAGTGTGACCAGTTAGGGCTATACTTCGCATCTTTATTGCTCGCACGATACTTCCAGGCGAAACCAACAGCCATCAAGATGGCAGGAATAACCACAATCAACATCAGGCCAAAAGCCGTCAGTATCAATGAACGTTGTTCCAGTCCAATCTGTCCTTTGGGGTCTAGTAGTGCAGAATCGCAGCCACTGAGTAATACAGTGCCTGCGAATAATGACAACCATCCCAAACTTTTATTGTATTTCCTGAGTCTCATTTAACGACCTCAATTCCACGGGAGTCTGGTGGCGTTTAAAGTGTGGGGGCATTTTACGGGAAGGTTACATTACTGTAAACATCATTAGCCCTGTGTCAGGAAGGTGTTACTGGGTTCTGCCGCACATGTCACAAGTGTTGCAGATTATGTCGCGTTTCCAGACGGAAGCCGCACGGAGTGGGCGTTATAACGAAAGGGTGCCCCAGCATACCGCAAAAGGGACAATTGGTATAACCATTGCGAAAAACACACAATTAGTTAACAATTAATTATCAATAAAAAGACAACTAAAAAACGAAAATTCAATGTTTCGAATGCTGAATCGTTTAATGAAAAATAGCGTAGCGAAATAAGCTCCAATAATTTCCGAATGCTATCCCGCACAAAACAACAAATATTTTTTTTGTCGATGGCGGTTATTTCACCGTTATAATTTCGGGCTGTTATTACAACGGGAAATAACCTTTCGCTTTTTACTTCATGTCATCTGCGTTTTTCGTAATGACATGAAATCCAGCATCCCACCCGTCAGGATCCCCGCCAGGGCGAGAAACACACCTGCATCAAGCAGAAGGGTTTCAAAAGGAAGTGAAAAGTCGGTAGTCGCATTCATGATGAGCACCGTGAGCCACCCTACCAGGGCAAGACAACCTGCCATTAGCAGACGCAGGGCAAACCGATAGGCAGCGTGATATTCCGTGCGCGGCATGAAGTGTTCCGTCCGCTGGGTATATTCCAGCGTCTGGCGACAGACCAGCAGCAATAAAATCCCCGGCACGGCCGCCACCACCGAGAAGAGATAAAAGGTCGGCCAACCGTAGGCTTCAACAAACCAGCCCGCGACGGGGCCAACGTATACGCGCCCGACGGCGGAAAGGGCAGAGAGCAGCGCAAACTGGGTAGCGGAAAATGACTTATTGCACAGCGTCATCAGCAGGGCGACAAATGCCGCAGTGCCCATACCGCCGCACAGGTTCTCAAAGAATACCGCCGTCCCCATACTGATCATATTCTTGTCGGTGATCGACAGCAGCCAGTAACCGGCATTCGATGCGCCCTGAAGGATGCCAAATATCAGCAGAGCGCGGAACAGCGTCAGGCGCTGCATCAATACGCCGCCGTACAGCGCGCCGACAATCGTGGCAAACAGCCCCAGGGTTTTGTTCACCACGCCGACCTCGCCCGCATCAAACCCGACGCCGCGGATCAGGAAGGTAGTGGTCAGACTCATGGCGAAAGCGTCGCCAAGCTTATAAAGGACAATAAGCAGCAGGATCAGCCAGGCATTATTGCGACCAAAGAAGTCGCGCAGCGGTGCGGCGACGGCCTGCTCCAGCGAGCGTGGAACCGGGATCACATCGCTCGGTTCAGGCGCGAACAGGGTGGCAATAATGCAGGGGATCAGCAGTGCGGCCATCAGCCAGTACATGCCCTGCCAGCCGAGATAGCGGTCAGCAAGCCACAGTGCGAGTCCGCCGGAAACCAGCATACCCAGGCGGTAGCCGAGCACGCTGATTGCCGCACCGGCGCCACGCTCTTCCGCTGGCAGGACGTCCGTTTTCCAGGCGTCAAAAACAATGTCCTGCGAGGCGGAGCAGAAGGCGATGACCACCGCAAGCGCGGCCATCCAGCGCAGCTGCGTTGACGGTTCAAGGAAACCCATTGCGGCAATGGCCAGCAACAGCAGCACCTGCGTCATCACTAACCAGCCGCGACGGCGCCCGAGGAACGGTGGGGTATAGCGATCCATCACTGGCGACCACAGGAACTTAAAGACGTAAGCCTGGCCGACGAGTGAGAAGAAACCAATGGTTTTAAGATCGATGTTCTCAACCGTCATCCACGCCTGTAACGTGCCGGAGGTGAGCGCAAGGGGTAAACCGGAGGCGAAACCCAGGATCAGCAGAATAGCTGATTTCGGTTGCTGGAAAATGCGTAAGTAGTGACTGGACATGTTCTTATGAACTGACCCGGTGAAGCACCGGGTCAGTCAGCAGGATTAACGTGCGTTCTGCTTGATGAAGTCGTGAATGCTGGTGTCCTGTGCCATGTCGGCAATGGTGTCAGTCAGCACGCTGTTAACCGCGTTAGCGATATTTTTGTTGGAGGCCTGGAATGCGCCTTCAACGGAATAGCTTGCACGGTAGTTTTTGTTCATCTTGTTGCCGTTCTTCGCGGTAGCGATGATGGAGATATCGGCTTTGGTCGCAATGTTGTAGCGAACGTTACCCTGGGAGACGTCAGCGTACAGGTTGTTCACGATGATTTGCAGATCAACCGCGCCGCTTGGGCCAATCATGTAGCCACGGGAGGTCATCTGTTTTTCCAGTACTTCCTGCAACAGGAAGCGCAGGTCGCGGGAAGCGGTCAGCGTAACCTGCTGGTTGTCGCGAGTCACTTTCGCCAGCGCCTGGTCCTGACGCTGATCGGCACCATTAATGCTGACCGTCACGCCCATCAGGCTTGGATCCTGCTGAGGCAGGGTAATTTTTGGTGAAACGTCAATGGTCGTCGGCGGGGTTGCGCAACCGGCGAGCATAAAGAGTGCTACCAACGGAAAGAAGATTTTTTTTAACATTTTCGGGTTCTCAACGAATCGTAAGCAAAGAGAGAAAAATTGCCGCCATCATAACATCGCCAACGGCCAGGGGAAGTGGTCAACGCATGTAAATTCATCGCCTTGTCCGAAAACTGACCACCTTTCCGCTTTTCTCTGCCTGTAAGTGACAAAACGTATGAACCTCATAGTGAACTTCATCCGTTTGGATGAGAAAATCAGACGAAAGCTAAATATTTGTTGTCACGGTGTAATGGAACCGGTAAAAGCGGCTAATATTTAAAGGGATGGGTGACATCTTAGCGTTGTCGGAGGAGTGATTTCATGATGATACGTGAACAGATAGAAGAAAAATTAAGGGCAGCGTTCAACCCTGTGTTTCTCGAAGTTGTCGACGAAAGCTATCGTCATAACGTGCCGGCAGGTTCTGAAAGCCACTTCAAAGTGGTTCTGGTCAGCGATCGCTTCACGGGAGAACGTTTCCTGAACCGACACCGCTTGATCTACAGCACCTTGACGGAAGAACTCTCCACAACCGTACATGCGCTGGCGCTGCATACCTACACCATTAAGGAATGGGAAGGGCTGCAGGATACGGTATTCGCATCACCGCCTTGTCGGGGTGCAGGCACCATCGCCTGATAAATCGGATTTGCAACCGCCGGAGTTTTTCCAGTATGTTGCTTACAGATTTCGTCAAAACGGCCTTCGGGCCGTTTTGTTTTGTCTGAGTTTTGAGCGGATGGCGCGTTTTTAAGGCTAAAAATAGCCTTAAAGTGTGAAAAAAGCCGCAGCAACATGCTCCAACCGTTCTCGACTCACCTAAGTGATGCCGCTATAATGCCGCGTCTTATTGAATGTCTTCGGGATGATTCTGGCGACAGGGAATGTGAATCTGCACATAAGAGAGCATCCCGGTATAACAGACAGATTCAGAGTTGACCGAGCACTGTGATTTTTTTGAGGTAACAAGATGCAAGTTTCAGTTGAAACCACTCAAGGCCTTGGCCGCCGTGTAACGATTACTATCGCTGCTGACAGCATCGAAACTGCTGTGAAAAGCGAGCTGGTCAACGTAGCAAAAAAAGTACGTATTGACGGCTTCCGCAAGGGCAAAGTACCAATGAATGTTGTTGCTCAGCGTTATGGCGCTTCCGTGCGTCAGGATGTGCTGGGTGAACTGATGAGCCGCAACTTTATCGACGCGATCATCAAAGAAAAAATCAATCCAGCCGGCGCGCCAAACTACGTTCCAGGTGAATACAAGCAGGGCGAAGACTTCACCTATTCCGTAGAGTTCGAAGTGTACCCGGAAGTTGAGCTGAAAGGTCTGGAATCAATCGAAGTTGAAAAACCGATCGTTTCCGTGACTGACGAAGACGTTGACGGCATGCTGGATACCCTGCGTAAGCAGCAGGCGAACTGGAAAGAGAAAGAAGGCGCTGTTGACGCGGAAGACCGCGTAACCATCGACTTCACCGGTTCAGTAGACGGCGAAGAGTTCGAAGGCGGTAAAGCGTCTGATTTCGTACTGGCGATGGGTCAGGGTCGTATGATCCCAGGCTTCGAAGACGGTATCAAAGGCCACAAAGCAGGCGAAGAGTTCACCATCGACGTGACCTTCCCTGAAGAATACCACGCTGAAAATCTGAAAGGTAAAGCAGCGAAGTTCGTCATCAACCTGAAGAAAGTTGAAGAGCGCGAACTGCCAGAACTGACTGAAGAATTCATCAAGCGTTTCGGCGTGGAAGATGGTTCTGTTGCGGGTCTGCGTGCTGAAGTGCGTAAAAACATGGAGCGCGAGCTGAACGGCGCTGTACGTAACCGCGTGAAGTCTCAGGCGATTGAAGGTCTGGTGAAAGCGAACGACATCGACGTTCCTGCTGCCCTGATCGACAGCGAAATCGACGTTCTGCGCCGTCAGGCTGCACAGCGCTTCGGTGGCAACCAGCAGCAAGCGATGGAACTGCCACGCGAGCTGTTCGAAGAGCAAGCGAAACGTCGCGTTGTTGTTGGCCTGCTGCTGGGTGAAGTGATTCGTACCCACGAGCTGAAAGCTGACGAAGAGCGTGTGAAAGGCCTGATCGAAGAGATGGCTTCTGCATACGAAGATCCATCAGAAGTGATCGAGTTCTACGGTAAGAACAAAGAGCTGATGGACAACATGCGCAACGTTGCACTGGAAGAGCAGGCTGTTGAAGCGGTACTGGCGAAAGCGAAAGTAACCGAAAAAGAGACCTCTTTCACCGAACTGATGAACCAGCAGGCGTAATTTCGCCCCAACGGTTTAAAGTTTGAACAAAAAACCCGTTGCCCTCCGGCGACGGGTTTTTTTTATCACAGCTTTAGTCCTGGAAGGGTGCTAAAACGCCCTTTCAGTGTTAGCGTTACAACAAAACGTTGTTATGCTTGAAATAGGGCATGGCGACCCCCATTAGTATGTAATCACGATGATTGAGACTGGCTGATAATCCGTCCATAAGGTTACAATCAGTACAGCAGGTGTTTTCAATTTTGAACCAGGAGACGGAAATGTCATACAGTGGCGAACGAGATAACTTTGCACCCCATATGGCGCTGGTGCCAATGGTTATTGAACAGACCTCACGCGGTGAGCGATCTTTCGATATCTATTCCCGTCTGCTCAAGGAACGCGTTATCTTTCTGACCGGCCAGGTGGAAGACCATATGGCTAACCTGATCGTGGCGCAGATGCTGTTCCTGGAAGCGGAAAACCCGGAAAAAGACATTTACCTGTACATCAACTCGCCGGGCGGTGTGATTACGGCGGGCATGTCTATTTATGACACCATGCAATTCATCAAGCCGGATGTCAGCACCATCTGTATGGGACAGGCGGCGTCCATGGGGGCTTTCCTGTTAACCGCAGGGGCGAAAGGTAAGCGTTTCTGCCTGCCTAACTCCCGCGTGATGATTCACCAGCCGCTGGGTGGTTACCAGGGCCAGGCGACGGATATTGAAATCCACGCCCGAGAAATTCTGAAAGTAAAAGCGCGCATGAATGAACTTATGGCGCAGCATACGGGTCAACCACTCGAGCAGATCGAGCGCGATACCGAGCGCGATCGCTTCCTGTCTGCACCTGAGGCAGTTGAGTACGGCTTAGTCGACTCCATTTTGACCCATCGTAATTGATGCCCGCGACGCGAGTGTGCCGCTATACTAATTTAGGGCGGCACGTTGCCTGTAAGCAGCTTGCGTCTGAGTATGGCATTTGCGTCGTCATGTGCGGCACATAGAACTTAAAAAGAGGTTTGGACTCATGACAGATAAACGCAAAGATGGTTCGGGCAAACTGCTGTACTGCTCTTTTTGCGGCAAAAGCCAGCATGAAGTGCGTAAACTGATTGCCGGGCCGTCCGTGTATATCTGCGACGAATGCGTCGATTTATGTAACGACATCATTCGCGAAGAGATTAAAGAAGTCGCGCCGCACCGTGAGCGCAGCGCGTTACCAACGCCACACGAGATTCGCCACCACCTGGACGACTATGTCATTGGTCAGGAGCAGGCGAAAAAAGTGCTGGCGGTGGCGGTATACAACCACTACAAGCGTCTGCGTAACGGCGATACCAGCAATGGCGTGGAACTGGGCAAAAGTAACATTCTGCTGATCGGGCCTACGGGTTCCGGTAAAACGTTGCTGGCGGAAACGCTGGCGCGCCTGCTGGATGTTCCGTTCACCATGGCGGATGCCACCACCCTGACCGAAGCCGGTTATGTGGGCGAAGACGTTGAAAATATTATCCAGAAGCTGCTCCAGAAGTGCGATTACGACGTACAGAAAGCCCAGCGCGGGATCGTCTATATCGATGAGATTGACAAAATCTCCCGTAAATCAGACAACCCATCCATCACCCGTGACGTCTCGGGCGAAGGCGTGCAGCAGGCGCTCCTGAAGCTGATTGAAGGTACGGTTGCGGCTGTTCCACCGCAGGGTGGGCGTAAACATCCGCAGCAGGAATTCTTGCAGGTTGATACCTCCAAGATCCTGTTTATCTGTGGTGGTGCGTTTGCAGGCCTGGATAAAGTGATCTCACACCGTGTGGAAACCGGCTCCGGCATTGGTTTTGGCGCAACGGTGAAAGCTACGTCTGAAAAACCAAACGAAGGCCAGCTGCTGGCGCAGGTTGAACCGGAAGATCTGATCAAATTTGGTTTGATTCCGGAATTTATCGGCCGTCTGCCGGTTGTGGCGACCCTGAACGAACTGAGCGAAGACGCGCTGATTCAGATCCTGAAAGAGCCGAAAAACGCGCTGACCAAGCAGTATCAGGCGCTGTTTAATCTGGAAGGCGTTGAGCTGGAATTCCGTGACGAAGCACTGGACGCGATTGCCAAGAAAGCGATGGCGCGTAAAACCGGTGCCCGTGGCCTGCGTTCTATCGTGGAAGCAGCATTGCTCGACACGATGTACGATCTCCCTTCTATGGAAGATGTCGAAAAAGTCGTGATCGACGAGTCCGTCATTGGTGGCCAGACCAAGCCGTTACTGATTTACGGTAAACCGGAAGCGCAGCAGGCATCTGGCGAATAATTCACCATTTCATACAATCAGTTAATCAAAAAGGGGGGATTTTATCTCCCCTTTACTTTTTCCGTATTCATGGCGTTGAATGTATGGGAAACATCCCCATATACTGGATTACATGTTAATGGTTGTGTGAAGCACAGTTACATGACCAGTTTACCTGGCGGACACTAAACTAAGAGAGAGCTCTATGAATCCTGAGCGTTCTGAACGCATTGAAATCCCCGTATTGCCGTTGCGCGATGTGGTGGTTTATCCGCACATGGTCATACCCTTATTTGTAGGGCGGGAAAAATCTATCCGTTGCCTCGAAGCCGCCATGGATCATGATAAAAAAATCATGTTGGTTGCGCAGAAGGAAGCATCAACGGATGAGCCGGGTGTAAACGATCTTTTCACCGTCGGGACCGTGGCCTCTATTTTGCAGATGCTGAAGCTGCCAGATGGCACCGTGAAGGTGCTGGTGGAAGGCTTACAGCGCGCGCGTATTACCACTCTGTCAGACGATGGCGAGCACTTCTCTGCGAAGGCAGAGTACCTTGATTCACCGGAACTTGATGAGCGCGAGCAGGAAGTGCTGGTACGCACCGCGATCAGCCAGTTTGAAGGCTACATCAAGCTGAACAAGAAAATCCCACCTGAAGTGCTGACGTCGCTGAACAGCATCGACGATCCTGCACGTCTGGCGGATACCATCGCTGCGCACATGCCGCTGAAGCTGGCTGACAAACAGTCCGTGCTGGAAATGTCCGACGTTAACGAACGTCTGGAATACCTGATGGCGATGATGGAGTCTGAGATCGATCTGCTCCAGGTTGAGAAGCGCATTCGCAACCGCGTCAAAAAGCAGATGGAAAAATCGCAGCGTGAGTACTATCTGAACGAGCAAATGAAAGCCATTCAGAAAGAGCTCGGCGAGATGGACGATGCGCCGGATGAAAACGAAGCGCTGAAGCGTAAGATCGACGCGGCGAAGATGCCGAAAGAGGCGAAAGAGAAAGCCGAAGCTGAGTTGCAGAAGCTGAAAATGATGTCTCCGATGTCGGCGGAAGCGACCGTTGTACGCGGCTACATTGAGTGGATGGTTCAGGTTCCATGGAATGCCCGCAGCAAGGTCAAAAAAGACCTGCGTCAGGCACAGGAAATCCTTGATACCGACCACTATGGCCTGGAACGTGTGAAAGACCGCATTCTTGAGTACCTCGCGGTACAGAGCCGTGTGAACAAAATCAAAGGTCCAATCTTGTGCCTGGTAGGGCCTCCAGGGGTGGGTAAAACCTCTCTGGGCCAGTCCATCGCCAAAGCGACCGGACGTAAGTACATCCGTATGGCGCTGGGCGGCGTGCGTGATGAAGCGGAAATCCGCGGTCACCGCCGTACCTATATCGGTTCTATGCCGGGCAAGCTGATCCAGAAGATGGCGAAAGTGGGCGTCAAAAACCCGCTGTTCCTCCTCGACGAGATCGACAAAATGTCTTCGGACATGCGTGGCGATCCGGCGTCGGCGCTGCTTGAAGTGCTTGATCCAGAGCAGAACGTGGCGTTCAGCGATCACTATCTGGAAGTCGACTACGACCTGAGCGATGTGATGTTCGTGGCGACGTCGAATTCCATGAACATTCCGGCACCGCTGCTGGACCGTATGGAAGTGATCCGTCTGTCCGGTTATACCGAAGACGAGAAGCTGAACATTGCTAAGCAGCACCTGCTGCCGAAGCAGATTGAACGTAACGCGCTGAAAGCTAACGAGCTGACCGTTGAGGACAGCGCTATTGTCGGCATTATTCGTTACTACACCCGTGAAGCGGGCGTGCGTAGCCTTGAGCGTGAGATCTCTAAACTGTGCCGTAAGGCGGTTAAGCAGCTGCTGCTGGATAAGAGCCTGAAGCACATCGTGATTAACGGCGACAATCTGCATGCTTACCTCGGCGTTCAGCGCTTCGACTATGGCCGTGCGGACAACGAAAACCGCGTTGGTCAGGTGACTGGACTGGCGTGGACGGAAGTGGGTGGCGATCTGCTGACCATTGAAACCGCCTGTGTACCGGGTAAAGGCAAGCTGACCTACACTGGCTCGCTCGGTGAAGTGATGCAGGAGTCCATCCAGGCAGCGTTGACCGTGGTGCGTGCGCGCGCGGAAAAACTGGGTATCAACCCGGATTTCTACGAAAAACGCGACATTCACGTTCACGTTCCGGAAGGGGCGACGCCGAAAGATGGCCCAAGCGCGGGTATTGCTATGTGTACGGCGCTGGTTTCCTGCCTGACGGGGAACCCGGTCCGTGCTGATGTGGCCATGACTGGTGAAATTACCCTGCGTGGTCAGGTACTGCCCATCGGCGGGTTAAAAGAAAAACTGCTGGCGGCACACCGTGGTGGGATCAAAACCGTATTGATTCCTTACGAGAATAAACGCGATCTGGAAGAGATTCCGGACAACGTTATTGCCGATTTGCAGATCCATCCGGTGAAACGCATTGAGGAAGTTCTGACTCTCGCACTGCAAAATGAACCGTCCGGAATGCAGGTTGTAACCGCAAAATAGTGACCTCGCGCAAAGAGCGCTAATAAAAACAAGGCTGGTAAGTCATTTCGTACTTGCCAGCCTTTTTTTGTATAGCTAATTTAGATTGCTGATTGGGTTAGCCATCAACAACGGGTGTTGTAAGGTCATAGCAGGACTGATATAACTGCTGCGCGGTCGCGCTGTGAAGGATTCAGGTGCGATATAAATTATAAAGAGAGGAAGAGAACAGTGAATAAATCTCAACTGATTGACAAAATTGCTGCGGGTGCTGATATTTCTAAAGCTGCAGCTGGACGTGCTTTAGATGCTTTAATTGCTTCTGTTACTGAATCTCTGCAAGCTGGGGACGACGTTGCACTGGTAGGCTTCGGTACTTTTGCGGTTAAAGAGCGTGCTGCCCGTACTGGCCGCAACCCGCAGACCGGTAAAGAGATCACCATTGCTGCCGCTAAAGTGCCGGGTTTCCGTGCAGGTAAGGCGCTGAAAGACGCAGTAAATTGATTGCTTTCCCGCTCCAGGGAAGCTGAAAAGTACAAGGGCGCATCGTTTGATGTGCCTTTTTTGTTTGTCCAGACCTGATTTGTGCGAGTTTATGCGAGTTGTGGGCTGACAATTGCCCTGTTTTCTTGTCACAATACGCCTTTACGCGCGACGGTCAGGATTTTCCGTCAGCGTCAGGTAACCAGTCACCTACAGCGGAGTGTTGTTACACCATGATGGACAGCTTACGCACGGCTGCTAACAGTCTCGTGCTCAAGATTATTTTCGGTATCATTATCGTGTCGTTCATATTGACCGGTGTGAGTAGTTACCTCATCGGCGGTGGCGCGAACTACGCCGCAAAAGTGAATGGCCAGGAAATTAGCCGTGGGCAGTTCGAGAACGCTTTTGCTGGTGAACGTAACCGCATGCAGCAACAGCTGGGCGACCAATACTCTGAACTTGCAGCCAACGAAGGCTATATGAAAAACCTGCGTCAGCAGACGCTGAACCGCCTTATCGACGAAGCGCTGCTGGACCAGTACGCGAAAAGCCTCGGTCTGGGCATCAGCGATGAGCAGGTTAAAAAAGCCATCTTCTCGACGCAGGCTTTCCAGTCTAATGGGAAGTTCGACAACGCGCGTTACAACAGCATTGTTAACCAGATGGGGATGACGGCTGACCAGTACGCACAGGCGCTGCGTAACCAGTTGACCACGCAACAGCTGATCAACGCGGTGGTGGGCACCGATTTCATGCTGAAAGGCGAAACTGAAGCGCTGGCGGCACTGGTGGCTCAGCAACGCGTGGTGCGTGAAGCGACGATTGATGTCAATGCACTGGCGGCGAAACAGCAGGTTAGCGACGCTGAAGTTAATGCTTACTATGAGCAAAACAAGAACAACTTCATCTCTCCTGAACAGTTCCGCGTAAGCTATATCAAGCTGGATGCAGCTGCGATGCAGAAAAACGCGACTGACGCCGAGATCCAGTCTTATTACGACCAGCATCAGGATCAGTTCACTCAGCCGCAGCGTAACCGTTACAGCGTGATCCAGACCAAAACGGAAGCAGAAGCAAAAGCCGTGCTGGACGAGCTGAACAAAGGCGCTGATTTCGCGACCGTGGCGAAAGCAAAATCCACCGACATTATTTCTGCCAAAAACGGTGGTGATATGGGCTGGCTGGAAGATTCCACTACCCCGGACGAGCTGAAAAATGCGGGTCTTAAAGAGAAAGGCCAACTGTCTGGTGTAATCAAATCCTCCGTTGGCTTCCTGGTGGCGCGTCTGGACGATGTCGTGGCGGCGAAAACCAAGCCGCTGGCTGACGTTCGTGATGATATCGCTGCGAAAGTGAAGCAGGAGAAAGCGCTGGACGCCTTCTATGCTCTGCAACAGAAAGTGAGCGATGCCGCAAGCAACGACAACGAATCACTGGCGGGCGCTGAGCAGGCTGCTGGCGTGAAAGCGGTTGAGACGGGCTGGTTCAGCCATGAAAATCTGCCGGAAGAACTGAACTTCAAACCGGTTTCAGATGCCATTTTCAATGGTGGTCTGGTAGGTGAGAACGGTACGCCGGGCAGCAACTCAGACATCATTACCGTTGACGGTGACCGTGCGTTCGTACTGCGCGTCAGCGAGCACAAAGCCGAGGCAGTGAAGCCCCTGGAGGAAGTGAAAGATCAGGTGGTGGCGCTGGTGAAACACAACAAAGCGGCACAGCAGGCAAAACTGGATGCAGAGAAAATTCTGGCCGACCTGAAAGCCGGTAAGAACGATGCGCTGAAAGCGGCTGGCCTGAGCTTTGGCGAAGCCAAAACGCTGAGCCGTACCGGTCAGGATCCTGTCAGCCAGGCGGCGTTTGGTCTGAGCCTGCCGGCGAAAGACAAACCTGTCTTTGGCACCACGACCGATATGCAGGGTAACGTGGTGGTTCTGGCGCTGGATGAAGTGAAAGCCGGCACGCTGCCAGACGCGCAGAAGAAGGCCATGGTTCAGGGAATTACCCAGAACAATGCCCAGATTGCTTTCGAAGCGTTGATGAGCAACCTGCGTAAAGAAGCCAAAATCAAGCTGGGTGATGTGGTCACTCAGGAGCAATAATTACGTACCTGCTCGCAGATTTTCGTAACGCTCTGCAAAAACTAAAGGCCGCTTTCGCGGCCTTTTCCATTTATGCAATCTGCTGTTTGTCCCTGTTTTCTCGTACGGCTATCGTGGCGTGGCTGTCAACAAACAAGGAGAAAACAGCATGAAATGTGGAATCAAAGCACTGTTAATTACACTGGCTATTGCCACTTCCGGGATGAGTGCGGGAGCGCTGGCGGCGTCGCCCTCGGCTAAAGCGCAGGCTGCACAGACCAAAACAGACTCAGCTGCGCAGGCTCATACGCAATCAAAAGCGACTGAGGCCGGTAAAAGTGCAGAGGATGACGGTACGCGAGTCAGCATCAATTCGGCATCGGCAGAAGAGCTCGCGCGCGTGATGAACGGTGTGGGACTTAAAAAAGCCCAGGCCATTGTTAGCTACCGCGAGGAGTACGGTCCTTTTAAAACCCTTGACGATCTCAAGCAGGTGCCGGGTATGGGCAGCGCGCTGGTTGAGCGCAATCTCGCACACCTGACGCTGTAATCGCGTAATCACTTGCACTGCGGCAAAAATTTGCCAGGATAAAGAGGTCATACCAGTTATGACCTCTGAACCTATAACAACGAAAGGCTATTGCGCTATGCAGACACAAATCAAAGTCCGTGGTTATCACCTCGATGTTTACCAGCACGTCAATAACGCCCGCTACCTTGAATTTCTTGAAGAGGCGCGCTGGGATGGCCTGGAGAACAGCGAAAGCTTCCAGTGGCTGACCGCACACAACATCGCGTTTGTGGTCGTCAACATCAACATTAACTACCGCCGCCCGGCTGTGCTTGGGGATGTGCTCACCGTGACCAGTGAGGTCCAACAACTGAATGGCAAAAGTGGTGTATTGAGCCAGGTCGTCACGCTTGAGCCAGAAGGGCAGGTGGTGGCCGATGCGCTGATCACCTTTGTCTGTATCGATCTCAAAACCCAGAAAGCGTTGCCGCTGGAAGGGGAGTTGCGCGAAAAGCTGGAGCTGATGATCGCATAAGTAATATTCAGGAATGCCCGCGCTGTCGACTCCTGTTGTACGACAGCGCGGACAGTTAGCCCTTATTTCAGACCGGTCTTTTTCTGCATCGCGGCCATCACGCCCGCTTTATCCGCAAGATAATGATTCAGACCGTTCGCGCGCAGGTTACAGGCGGCACACTGCCCGCAGCCGTCCCCTTTAATGCCGTTGTAGCAGGTCAGGGTCTCGTTGCGAACGATATCCAGCTTGCCCCAGTAGTCGGCCAGCGCCCAGGTTTCGGCTTTATCCAGCCACATCAGCGGCGTTTCGAAGCGGGTCTCTTTTGCCATACCCAGATCGACGGCGTGATTGAGTGCTTTCACGAATTCATCCCGACAGTCCGGGTAGCCAGAGAAGTCGGTCTCACATACGCCCGTGATCACCGCTTCGGCTTTCACCTGGTAGGCATAGATTGCCGTCAGGGTCAGGAAGAGAATATTACGCCCAGGTACGAAAGTATTCGGAATGCCGCTGGCATCCGGTTCGTAATCAGGAACCGGAATGCTGTCGCGGGTGAGGCTGCTGACGGCCAGTTCATTTAACAGCGTCACGTCCAGCACTTTATGAGCGCGGGCGCCCAGTTTGAGGGCCAGTTCACGAGCGACATCGATTTCAGCGCGATGACGCTGACCATAATCAAAAGTGACGCAATGCACTTCATCATACTGGTGAAGTGCCTGAATCAGGCAGGTTGTGGAATCTTGTCCTCCGCTGAACACGACGACGGCACGTTTCATAGATCATCTCGACAGTTACGGTAAAAGCGTCATGTTAACGCCTGGCTAAAGCGGCGACCAGCTTCTTCACGCGTTTGGTGGAGGAAGCCAGGCTTCGGTGAAGTCAAACCAGCCGCGAGTGTTAAGGCGTATTCCGTTGACGCCCGGAGGAGCGCTGATTTGATACTGGTAGTTAAAGAGCGGTGTCAGGACGGCTGTCTCCATTAATCGGCTGAAGATAGCCTGAAGTCCTGCGTGTCGGTCACGTTCGTCGGCCTGCGTCTGCACCGCATCCAGCGTGGCCTGCAAATGGGCGTATGCCGGTGCGCTCAACAGATGCGGCCAGAGCGCATCGCAGCGGAGCCATTGCTCAAGGGTGTACGCTGGCGCTTCGCCAATCAGTCTGTCTCCCATCATGATGTCTGCATCGGCAAGCTGCTGGCAACCGTCCCACGTCTTGGCGTCGTGAAAGATGACGGTCAGTTCACACCCCTGCCGCGCAAGGTATGCTTTTAACTGACTGGCCATGGTGTGAAGCTCAACCGGCAGGTGGTAGACAAGCGTCAATGCCTCTGGCAGCACAACGTCGGTTAAATCAGTCCACTGGGGGATCGCCCAGCCGGGAAGCAGTTCCTCGGTAGGAGTGATGAGCCCTTCGTTCAGGGGAAGCGTGTGCAGCAGCGTTGAGAGATGAATGATATTAATCAGCCGCTTTGCCTGAAGTTCGCTCAGACGCGGACTTTGTTTCAGCGTGAGGTAGCAGAAGCCCAGACTGGTGCTGTTACTCACCAGCCGCAGGCTGGCCAGCTCGTCGGCCTCGCCAATGGCGATTTGCACCGGGTGGCGACAGCTGGTGCCCAGACTGTAGTCAAAAAGCTGGGGCGTGATCCAGTACTCGATAGCCTTAAGCAACGGATGGCCAAGATGATACTGCTCGTGGCTTTCCAGACGCACCAGTTCAGGCTCAAAAACGCTCAGCCGAAAGGGACCGCTGCCCACCACGGGGTAATCAGGATGCGCCAGACGGCTACAGTAGGTTGCCAGCCTGTGCGCCAGCCAATAGTCAGGTTGATGCAGAATAAACGTCAGGCTTTGCGGATGCGTGGTTTCGATACGTAAGACGCTGCGGAAAAGCGTGTCCATGCCGGGCTGCGATAGCAGCGCCGTCAGGCTTTGCCTGAGCTGTGCCGTCTCTATTTTATCGCCGTTATGCCAGTGCAGGGTGGAGCGTATGTAGAAATGCCAACGCAGGCCGTCAGCAGAGACTTCCCAGTGATGCGCCAGATCGCCCGTGGGTTCACTGCTGTTACCATTAAAACGCATCAAACCAGAGAATACCTGTCCCGCCAGATGCTGCTCCGCCCGGCCAGGGAGAAACCCCGGCTGAAGCGGCTCCAGCGAGCGATAGTAGGGAATACGCAGCGTCGGCGTATCGTTCTGCCATTGCCCGCCCATAAACGGATGCAGCAGCGATCGCAAATCTTCAGGCGCGAGCTGGGCCAGCTCCAGCGCGTTGTGCTGCTGTCCACTTTTCAGGGCCTCTTCCATCATCGTATTACGCAACGAATCCGGGGTGACGTGAAAGCGTAATTCCCCACGCTTTCCTCGTCCGGAGCGGGCGTGCCAGCTTAGCCAGCCCGCCTCCTGCGCCTGGCGCAGCAGGGTGCGTACATGTCGCTCGCTGCAAAAGCAGCGGCTGGCAAGTTCACTGATGGTCACCTGCTGCGTTGCGCCGGCGGAGGGGTGCCACAGACGCTGATACTGGTTAAGACGGTTAAGCTGGCGCATGAAAAACCCGGAACAATAATTATCATCTATTCACTATTACTTCCGTATATCTCACGTAATACTGATGCACAAGTTAACCGCATCACATTTCGGGAGTAATTATGGCTCGGCTCGCTGCATTTGATATGGACGGCACGCTGTTAATGCCGGATCACCGTTTAGGGGAGAAAACCCTGAACACACTTAAGCGCCTGCGCGAGCGTGAAGTCACCCTGACGTTTGCCACTGGTCGTCATGTGCTGGAGATGCGCCATCTGCTGGGAACATTTGCCCTCGATGCGTTCCTGATCACCGGCAACGGGACGCGCATTCACTCCGTCGAGGGCGATGTGCTGCACCGTCAGGATCTTGATCCGGAAGTGGCGGACATCGTCCTGCACAGCACTTGGGATACGCAGGCCAGCGTGCATGTTTTTAACGATGAAGGCTGGTTTACCGGGCGTGAGATCCCGGCCTTGCTGCACGCTCACGTTTACAGTGGCTTTAAATATCAGCTCATCGATTTGCGCCGCATTCCGGCACACAAGGTAACCAAGATCTGCTTCTGCGGCGATCACGACGATCTCTGCCGCCTGCGTATTCAGCTTAACGAGGTGCTGGGTGACCGGGCGCACCTGACCTTCTCGGCGGTGGACTGTCTTGAAGTGTTGCCGGTGGGCTGTAACAAAGGATCTGCGCTGGCGGTGCTGAGCGATCGTCTGGGGCTGACGATGCAGGACTGTATGGCCTTTGGTGACGCCATGAACGACCACGAGATGCTGAGCAGCGTAGGTCGTGGGCTGATTATGGGGAACGCGATGCCGCAACTTATCGCCGCGCTCCCGCATTTACCGGTTATCGGACACTGTCGTAACGAAGCGGTGTCCCATTTTTTGACGCATTGGCTGGACAAAAATAACCTCCCATATTCCCCCGAATAGCGAGATCCTTCCAGCAAGCCAGGCTAAAGCCTGGCTTTTTTTTATTTCACCAGATGCAAAATCTGCGCTTTCCACGGTTCAACATCGCCAATATTGGCCTGTACCCATTCTGCGTTGTAATAGGTGTCCAGGTAGCGTTCCCCGCTGTCGCACAGCAGCGTGACGACAGAGCCGCTAAGGCCTTCTTCACGCATTCTCGCGGCCAGTTGTAGCGCCCCCCACATATTGGTGCCGGTAGAGGCTCCGACCTTACGGCCAAGCTGTGTCTCCAGCCAGTGCGCCGTCGCGACGCTGGCGGCGTCCGGCACGCGGAGCATCTCATCCACAACGTCCGGAATGAACGAGGGTTCGACGCGCGGGCGACCAATTCCTTCGATCTTGCTCCCCACAGGGCTGCGCAGGCTGGCATCGCGAGATTGCCAGTAATCAAGGAACACCGAGTTCTGAGGGTCAACCACCATCAGCTGCGTATCATAACCCTGACAGCGGATATAACGTCCGATGGTGGCGGAGGTTCCGCCCGTGCCCGCGCTCATGACAATGTAAGAGGGGACGGGATGTGGCTCGTGGGTCATCTGGCGGAAAATGCTGTCCGCAATGTTATTATTGCCGCGCCAGTCGGTGGCGCGCTCGGCGAAGGTGAACTGGTCCATATAGTGACCATTTAGTTCGCGGGCCAGCATTTCGGAGGCCGCATAGATTTCGCAGGCGCTTTCCACAAAGTGGCAGCGTCCGCCGTAAAATTCGATCTGTTCAACTTTACGTTTCGCCGTGCAGGAGGGCATCACAGCGATAAACGGCAGGCCCAGCAGGCGGGCAAAGTAGGCCTCTGAGACGGCAGTTGATCCGGACGACGATTCAATAATCGTGGTGCCTTCTTTAATCCAGCCGTTACATAAACCGTATAAAAAGAGTGAACGCGCCAGGCGATGCTTCAGGCTGCCGGTAGGATGGGTACTTTCATCCTTCAGGTAAAGCTGAATGCCGGGAAATCCAGGCAAAGGCAGGCGGATCAAATGGGTGTCTGCCGAGCGCTGATAGTCGGCATTTATTTCGCTGATGGCATGTTTAACCCAGGTGCTATTCATCGTAGTTATCCGTTTGTCATTTTGTGCCCAGCATAGCGAAAAGCACAGAAAAAATTGTTGCTATCTGGCCTTTAAAATAGAATGTAAGGAGAATAATTTTCTCTGGGAGGTGGATATGCTAGATAAAATTGACCGCAAGCTGCTTTCTTTGCTGCAAAGCGACTGCACCCTCTCTTTGCAGGCGCTGGCAGATGCCGTTAATCTGACCACCACACCGTGCTGGAAGCGCCTCAAGAAGCTGGAAGACGATGGCATTCTGCTGGGACGTGTGGCGCTGCTGGACCCCGAAAAACTGGGGCTTGGACTGACCGCCTTCGTCCTGATAAAAACGCAGCATCACAGCAGCGAATGGTACAGCCGCTTCGTCACCCAGGTTTCCGACATGCCCGAGGTGCTCGGCTTCTGGCGCATGGCGGGGGAATACGACTATCTGATGCGTGTTCAGGTGGCAGACATGAAGCGCTACGATGATTTTTACAAGCGGCTGGTCAATAGCGTACCGGGCTTGTCCGATGTCACCTCCAGTTTCGCCATGGAACAGATTAAATACACCACAGCGTTACCCATTGAATAACTTCATAAAATATCTTCAGGAAAAGACCGCGTGCGATTATTTGCCCAATTAAGCTGGTACTTTCGTCGGGAGTGGCAACGCTACCTCGGCGCGGTGGCCCTGCTTATTATCATTGCCATTTTGCAACTAATCCCGCCCAAAGTGGTGGGATACGTCGTGGATGGTGTTACGGAACAACATTACACCGCCGCACGGGTGATGATGTGGGTCGGTACGCTGGTGTTGACGGCCGTGGTGGTTTACCTGCTGCGTTATGTCTGGCGCGTGCTGCTGTTCGGCGCGTCCTATCAGCTTGCCGTTGAGCTGCGCGAGGACTTTTACCGCCAACTGAGCCGCCAGCACCCTGAGTTTTATCTGCGTCACCGTACCGGGGATCTCATCGCCCGCGCCACTAACGATGTGGACCGTGTGGTGTTTGCCGCCGGTGAAGGGGTGTTAACGCTGGTGGATTCCCTGGTGATGGGCTGTGCGGTACTGATTGTGATGTCTACGCAAATTAGCTGGGAGCTCACGCTGCTGGCGTTGCTGCCGATGCCGCTGATGGCGCTGGCGATTAACCGCTACGGCGAACAGCTCCATGAACGCTTTAAGCTGGCGCAGGCGGCGTTCTCGTCGTTAAACGATCGCACCCAGGAGAGCATGACCAGCATCCGCATGATCAAAGCGTTTGGTCTGGAAGACAGGCAGTCCGCGCTGTTTGCGGCCGACGCCGCCGATACCGGTGCGAAAAACATGCGCGTGGCGCGTATAGACGCCCGCTTTGATCCGACAATTTATATTGCGATTGGCATGGCGAACCTGCTGGCGGTGGGCGGCGGCAGCTGGATGGTGGTGCGAGGCACCATGACCCTCGGGCAGTTAACCAGCTTTGCGATGTACCTCGGGCTGATGATTTGGCCGATGCTGGCGCTGGCCTGGATGTTTAACATCGTTGAACGTGGGAGCGCCGCCTACAGCCGTATCCGCGCCATGCTGGCGGAAGTGCCGGTAGTGAACGATGGCAGCGAGCCGGTACCGGAAGGTCCGGGTGTTCTGAAGGCTGATATCCGCGTCTTTATCTACCCGCAAACGGAACATCCGGTGCTTGAAAACGTCAGTTTCACGCTGCGTCCTGGTCAGATGCTGGGCATCTGCGGCCCGACGGGCTCCGGTAAAAGCACCATTCTGTCACTGATTCAGCGCCATTTTGACGTGAGCGAAGGCGATATCCGTTTCCATGACGTCCCCCTGCCACGTCTGCTGCTGGATGACTGGCGCAGCCGCCTGGCGGTCGTCAGCCAGACGCCGTTTTTGTTTTCAGACACCATAGCCAACAATATCGCGCTCGGGTGCCCGACGGCGACACAGGACCAGATCGAGCATGTGGCGCGCTTAGCCAGCGTACATGAGGATATTCTGCGCCTGCCGCAGGGCTACGACACAGAAGTGGGTGAGCGGGGCGTTATGCTCTCCGGTGGACAAAAACAGCGTATCTCTATTGCCCGCGCGCTGCTGCTGGACGCTGAGATCCTGATTCTGGATGATGCGCTGTCCGCGGTTGACGGGCGTACCGAGCATCAAATTCTGCATAACCTTCGCCAGTGGGGGGAGGGGCGCACGGTCATCATCAGCGCGCACCGTCTGTCGGCCCTTACCGAAGCCAGTGAAATTCTGGTGCTTCAGCACGGGCATATTGCCCAACGTGGTCAGCATGAACAGCTCGCCGGGCAGGCCGGCTGGTATCGGGATATGTACCGCTATCAACAGCTTGAAGCTGCGCTGGATGAGGAGGTCACCGATGCGTAAGTTTGGACAGATGTGGCCGACGTTAAAACGGCTGCTCGCCTATGGCTCACCGTGGCGCAAACCGCTTTCCATCGCCGTGCTGTTACTGTGGATCGCCGCGATTGCGGAGGTGACCGGTCCGCTGCTTATCAGCTATTTTATCGATAACATGGTGGCGAAAAGCTATCTGCCGCTGGGGCTGGTGGCGGGGCTGGGTGTGGCGTATGTCGGGCTACAGCTGACGGCGGCGGGGCTGCACTATGCGCAGTCGCTGCTGTTTAACCGGGCCGCCGTGGGCGTGGTCCAGCAGCTACGCACGGATGTGATGGATGCCGCGCTGCGCCAGCCGCTGAGCGAGTTTGATACCCAGCCGGTCGGGCAGGTTATTTCGCGCGTCACCAATGACACCGAGGTGATCCGCGACCTTTATGTGACCGTTGTCGCAACGGTTCTGCGCAGTGCCGCATTGATTGGCGCGATGCTGGTGGCGATGTTCAGTCTGGACTGGCGGATGGCGCTGGTGGCGATCGCTATTTTCCCGGCGGTGCTGATTGTGATGGTAATTTACCAGCGCTACAGCACGCCGATTGTTCGTCGCGTGCGCGCTTACCTTGCAGACATCAATGATGGCTTCAACGAAGTGATCAACGGCATGAGCGTTATCCAGCAGTTTCGCCAGCAGGCGCGTTTTGGCGAGCGGATGGGAGAAGCCAGTCGCTCGCACTATATGGCGCGGATGCAGACGTTACGTCTGGACGGCTTCCTGTTACGCCCGCTGCTGAGCCTCTTCTCTGCGCTGGTGCTGTGCGGGATGTTGATGCTGTTTGGCCTGACGACGCGCGGAACCATTGAGGTGGGAGTGCTGTACGCGTTTATCAGTTACCTTGGCCGTCTTAACGAACCGCTGATTGAACTCACTACGCAGCAATCGATGCTGCAACAGGCGGTAGTCGCGGGTGAGCGTGTGTTTGAGCTGATGGACAGGCCGCGTCAGACCTATGGCGATGATGAACGTCCGCTGGAAAGTGGATCCATAGCGTTTGATCATGTCTCGTTTGCCTACCGCGACGATCAGCTTGTCTTGCAGGATATCAACCTCGAGGTACCGTCGCGCGGTTTTGTCGCCCTGGTTGGGCATACCGGCAGCGGCAAAAGCACGCTCGCCAGTTTGCTGATGGGCTACTATCCGTTGACGCAGGGGGAGATCCGTCTGGATGGACGGCCTCTTTCCGCGCTTAGCCACAACGCGTTGCGTAAAGGCGTCGCGATGGTGCAGCAGGATCCGGTAGTGCTGGCGGATACCTTTTATGCCAACGTGACGCTGGGACGATCTTTCACGCCTGAGCAGGTATGGGAGGTGCTGGAAACGGTGCAGCTGGCAGATCTGGCGCGCGGGTTAAGCGAGGGGATCAATACCCGGCTGGGCGAGCAAGGCAATAACCTCTCTGTCGGGCAAAAGCAGCTCCTGGCGCTGGCGCGCGTGCTGATTGAGACGCCGCAGGTGTTGATTCTGGATGAAGCGACCGCAAGCATCGACTCCGGTACCGAACAGGCGATCCAGCTGGCGCTGGCTGCCGTGCGGGATCGCACTACGCTGGTGGTGATCGCTCACCGCCTCTCAACGGTCGTCGATGCCGATACCATTCTGGTGCTGCACCGTGGCCAGGCCGTTGAACGGGGTACGCACAAAGCGCTGCTCGAGGCAAAAGGACGCTACTGGCAGATGTATCAGTTGCAGCTGGCAGGCGACGAGCTGGCCGCCAGCGTGCGCGAGGAAGAGTCACTCAGCGCCTGATGCACCATAACAAGGCAATGCGCTAACAGTCTTAACCGTTGGTGCAAAACTGAAACGCACCCTGCACTGCCATGGTGCGTTTTTTTTCACCCCTTAGCTGCGCATGCGCGCCGCGGCGCTTTCCTCCTCACATTTCACTTCTGGCACACCCTTTGCAATATCCCTCTCGTGTTAGCTGCGGCCATTACCGAATTCTGACTGGAGGGGATATATGAAGCTGGTTACGGTGGTAATCAAACCATTCAAACTCGAAGACGTGCGTGAAGCGCTGTCTTCCATGGGTATTCAGGGACTGACTGTCACCGAAGTGAAAGGCTTTGGGCGTCAGAAAGGTCATGCCGAGCTTTATCGCGGGGCGGAATACAGCGTTAACTTCCTGCCAAAAGTGAAGATTGATGTGGCGATTGCCGACGATCAGCTTGATGAGGTGATTGATGTCGTCAGCAAAGCGGCCTACACCGGAAAAATTGGCGACGGCAAAATTTTCGTTGCCGAACTACAGCGCGTCATTCGCATCCGTACCGGCGAATCTGACGAAGCGGCGTTGTAAGTAACTCCTGGCACACAGTGATAGGGATCGAGAAAATGATGAAAGCAACAATGAAAACAGGTCTGGGTTCGCTGGCACTGCTGCCGGGCCTGGCAATGGCTGCACCTGCTGTGGCAGACAAAGCCGATAATGCCTTTATGATGATTTGCACCGCGCTGGTGCTGTTCATGACGATTCCGGGGATCGCGCTGTTTTACGGCGGCCTGATCCGCGGCAAGAACGTACTCTCCATGCTGACGCAGGTTGCCGTCACGTTCGCGCTGGTGTGCGTGCTGTGGGTGGTTTACGGTTACTCGCTGGCCTTCGGGGAGGGCAACGCCTTCTTCGGCAACGTTAACTGGGCGATGCTGAAAAATATCGAACTGACCGCGGTAATGGGCAGCTTCTATCAGTATATTCATGTCGCGTTCCAGGGCTCATTCGCGTGCATCACCGTGGGGCTGATTGTGGGCGCGCTGGCTGAGCGTATCCGCTTCTCTGCGGTACTGATTTTCGTGGTGGTCTGGCTGACGCTCTCCTATGTCCCGATTGCGCATATGGTCTGGGGCGGTGGTCTGTTGGCTTCCCATGGCGCTCTGGACTTTGCGGGCGGCACCGTTGTTCACATCAACGCCGCCGTAGCCGGCCTGGTAGGCGCATACCTGATTGGCAAGCGCGTGGGCTTTGGGAAAGAAGCATTTAAGCCGCACAACCTGCCGATGGTCTTTACCGGCACCGCCATCCTCTACTTTGGCTGGTTCGGCTTCAACGCAGGTTCAGCCAGCGCCGCTAACGAAATCGCCGCGCTGGCCTTCGTGAATACCGTGGTGGCAACTGCCGGGGCCATCCTCTCATGGGTATTTGGCGAGTGGGCCGTTCGCGGCAAGCCATCCCTGCTGGGTGCCTGTTCTGGGGCGATTGCCGGTCTGGTAGGTATTACGCCAGCTTGCGGTTACGTGGGCGTGGGCGGCGCATTGCTGATCGGTATCGTCGCGGGTCTGGCGGGGCTGTGGGGCGTTACCGCACTGAAACGTATTCTGCGCGTTGACGATCCGTGTGATGTATTCGGCGTACACGGTGTGTGCGGCATTATCGGTTGTATCATGACCGGCATCTTTGCTGCACAATCTTTGGGCGGCGTGGGTTATGCTGAAGGCGTGACCATGATGCATCAGGTGCTGGTCCAGCTTGAAAGTATCGCGATTACGGTTGTCTGGTCGGGCGTTGTGGCCTTTATCGGCTACAAGCTGGCCGATATGACCGTGGGGCTGCGCGTACCGGAAGAGCAGGAGCGCGAAGGTCTGGACGTCAACAGCCACGGCGAGAATGCGTACAACGCATAATTTGAGTGCCTTGCCGGGTGGTGGCTTCGCCTTACCCGGCCTGAAAAAGTGAAATTTGCAGGCCCGGTAAGCGTAGCGACCGGGCTTTTTACCTCACCCGCGATTACGCATCACACCTTCCTGCACGGTAGAAGCCACCAGCACACCATCCTGGGTGTAAAACTCCCCGCGAACAAAACCGCGTGCGCTGGACGCAGAGGTACTTTCTACGCTGTAAAGCAGCCACTCGTTCATGTCGAAAGGACGATGGAACCACATGGAATGGTCAATCGTGGCGACCTGCATCCCTTTTTCCAGGAATCCCACGCCGTGCGGCTGTAGCGCAACCGGCAGGAAGTTGAAATCCGACGCATAACCCAGCAGATACTGATGCACGCGCAAGTCTGCCGGTACGCTGCCGTTGGCGCGGATCCACACCTGGCGGGTGGGCTCAGCAGTATGCCCCTTCATTGGGTTATGAAATTCGACCGGGCGGATCTCCAGCGGTTTATCGCACAGAAACTTCTCTTTTACCTGCGGCGGCAGCAGATGTGCGAGTGTACGGGCAATTTCGGTTTCCGATTTCAGATCGTCCGGCGATGGGGCAGACGGCATCTGTTTTTGATGCTCATAGCCCGGCTCTGGCGCCTGGAAGGAGGCGGTCATGTAGAAGATGGGTTTCCCATGCTGGATGGCCGCCACACGGCGAGCGCTGAAGCTTTGGCCGTCACGCAGAACTTCCACGTCGTACACAATCGGTTTAGCGCTGTCACCGGGGCGTAAAAAGTAGCTGTGGAATGAGTGCACCAGACGGTCTGCCGGAACGGTCTCCTTAGCGGCATATAGCGCTTGCCCCACGACCTGGCCCCCAAAAACCTGGCGTAAGCCTAAATCTTCGCTCTGTCCGCGAAAAAGCCCTTCTTCTATTTTTTCCAGGTTCAGCAATGTCAGCAGATTGTTCAGTGCCTGACTCATAGTGGTCCTCAATAAACGCCGTGGCGAAAGATACGCTGAGTATAACGCAGAAACGATAGTGGTCCGATGGGTAGAATTATCTTAATACCTGGGCAAAATTAGGCATAAATCCGTGATTTGTGCCACACTTGTTTACGTTATGTGAATAAAACGACATCGGATGGGATCGATCCCGCCGGTGCATTGATGATAAGGAGACTTCAATGAAACTCGTGCCTATGTTAAGCGGTGTTGCAATGGCGGTGGCGTTGTCCGCCTGTGCGGATAAGAGTGCCGATGTAGCGGTGCCAACGGCGACCCCAAACGGGATTAACACCCTTTCACAGCAAGCTATTCGACAGCCTAACGTGTCCGGTACCATCTGGATCAAACAGAAAGTCGCTCTGCCGCCGGACGCGGTTTTAACGGTCACGTTATCCGATGCGTCTCTGGCGGATGCACCGTCTAAAGTCCTTGCACAGCGTGCAGTTCGTACAGAGGGTAAACAGGCGCCGTTCAGCTTTGTGCTGCCGTACAACCCGTCTGACGTTCAGCCTAACGCGCGTATCCTCCTGAGCGCGGCGGTAACGATCAACGATAAGCTGGTCTTTATCACCGATACCGTGCAGGAAGCGGTCAACAAAGGGGGCACCAAAATCGACCTGACCCTGGTCCCGGTGCAGCAGACTGAAGTGCCTGTGGCAACGCAGACCAATCAGCCGACCTTGCCTACACCGCCAACACAGTTGTAACTTTCTTTCGCCCTCTTCATCTTGACGGGAGAGGGCGTCAGTATTCCCAGCGATACTTCTGCATATCTATCTGTCCCGTCCCGGACACCTGCACCCCTTCTGAGAGTAATGCCTGACGCTGGCGCTGCAAGTCTGGCCCGGTGAGGGAAATGGCACCATGGCGATTAACGACCCGGTGCCATGGTAACGTACTTCCCTCCGGAAGCCTTCTTAGCACGCCGCCAACCTGACGCGCTGCGCGCGGAGAGCCCGCCAGTCGGGCGACTTCCCCATAGGTCGTAACACAGCCTTCCGGAATCGAGGCCACGATTTGCCACACTCGCTGTGGGAAAGAGTCGTGTTCGTCCATTGTTTCTCCAGCGGGAATTCAGCGAAGGGTAATGTTATACGAAGATAAAGAAGATTGTCGGGTCAGTTTGCGCAATAATCCAGCATCCAGTTGCCAGCGGCTTGCAATTGAGGTGCTCCACAGGGATAATGCGCCAGCGCGTTGGTTATCAACGCTCTCAATGGGGGCTCTGTTGGTTCTCCCGCAACGCTACTCTGTTCACCAGGTCAGGTCCGGAAGGAAGCAGCCAGGGCAGACGACGTGGGTGCCGGGATGTAGCTGGCAGGGCCCCCACCCATTTGTGTTCTTCTCTGAAGTTTCCCCCTATATAAACCTTCTCAATTATGTGCCTATTTTGTTCGTGCAATATCTCCTTCATTGAACTGAAATAATAATGTCATAAACCTGTAATAATAGACTGTCATTTTATTATCGGGCGTCTTTTTGTTGTCATAAGCAAAAAAATATATATCTGGATAACAAACTTATCTTCGTGTATTAAATTAAACACGTGTTCCGAAAGGATGTGACAATCATGGTAACTGCGGTTTTAAACGTTAAAATTGATGAAGCGCTAAAAGAAAGACTCCGCCACTATGCGGAAGACAATAATGAGAATTTAAGCGTGACCACAGAGAAACTGCTGCTGCTGGCATTTGAAGCAGTAGAAGAGGCGGGAGTATCGGAAGAGGATGTTGATAATCAGCATACGGAAGAAGAGAGCGTAAATCCATTTACTCCTAAAGAAATCAAAGCACTACGTAAACTTCTGAAGAAGAGAAAATGAAACAACAACTATCGACTGCCAGCGATTACAACGAGGCCTGCAATCTGTTACGTTCGGGCTATGTGAAACATGTTCGTCTTGGCTGGAATGTCGGAAGCGATGAGTTCTTTCGAATTGCGTCTGACTGGTGTGATACCGGTGCGAAAATAAAGAAAGAAGGTGAAAATTTCATTATTTCGCTGAAAGGCTTCCCGATTCCTCCTCAACATTAAGTTGTTCTTCATGAAAACAGCTGACTGCATGCGTTACAGTCAGCTGTTTTTATTGTTTCTGGCGAATAATTTACACCAGGCTCCGTTTTACTGGCGGTGTACTTTTATTTAAGGCAAGCCACAGCGGTTTGATACGCAGTAATGCCTCTTCAAGTTCTGGCGAATTGAGTGAGAAGGGCATACGCAGGTAGCGGTCAAACGCGCCTGAAAGCCCAAAGCGCGTGCCGGTGCCCATAATGATGCCTGTCGTTTCCGCACGTGCCGCCAGTTGAGTCGCCAGCATGCCGGGTAGTTCAATCCAGTATGAAAGTCCTCCCTCCGCTTCCTGAAACCGCCATTCGGGGAAATGCTCCCGTAACATCTGGCCGCAGCGGTCACGCCGTTCTGCCAGCATTTCCCGCCGGGCAGGCAGGAAGGTTTCACTGTTTTCGATAAGCCACAGCGTGGCCAGCTGTTCCAGCACCGGAGAGCCCAGATCCAGCGTGTCGCGCGTCTGTGCGAGCGTGGCGATAGTGCGGGACGAGGCGCGGATCCAGCCGAGACGAAGCCCACCCCAGAAGCTTTTGCCTGCGGAACCCAGCGTAATCACCGCGGCCTCCGGGTTAAAGGCGGCCAGCGGCGGCGGCGGGGGAGCATCGAACCAGAGATCGACCATGGTTTCATCCACCACCAGCGTGGTGCGGGTTTGCGCGGCGATGTCGGTTATGCTCTGACGCGTCGCGGCATCCATGCAGCGCCCGGTCGGATTATGAAAATCCGGCATTAGATAGGCCAGACGCGGGGCTGTCTGGGCAAGCGTTGCGGCAAAACCATCGGTATCCCAGCCCGTTTCTGGCAGCGAGACGCCCACGGGCCGACATTGCGCCCCCTGAATCGCGGCTATCGCCAGCGGGTAGGTGGGATGATCCACCACCACGCGATCCCCGGGCCCGGTCATCATTCTTAAGATTAGGGCGAAGCCGCTGACGGCACCGTTCACCACCATCACTTCGTCTGCCCGGGTGGGCAGACCGCGTGCGGTATAGCGGGCGGCGATAGCTTCACGCAGCGCTGGAAGCCCAAGCTGATCGTACCCGGTCAGCGCCAGATTCGGCGTAATGGTCGTCAGCGCGTGGGTGTAGGCCTGATGGATCTCTGGCCCCGCGTTGAGCGCGGCGGTTGAGAGATCCAGCGCCGCGCTGGCAGTGGAAAGCGTGGGCACGGCCCGGCTGTCTGGCAGGATCGCCCGGGAACCGCTGCCGTGACGGCTCTCCAGAAAACCCTCTTCACGCAGATGCGCCAGCGCGCTGCTGATGGTGGTGCGGCTGACGTCCAGTGCGGCGGCCAGTTCCCGCTCTCCGGGCAGGCGAGTGTTTAGCGCCAGCCTGCCATCCAGAATTAATAGGCGTAACGCGTCAGCCAGCTGGCGCCACCGCGGGGTGCGGGAAGAGGTTTGTTGCCAGTGCCCTAACAGGCGAACCAGAGACTGGCTTCCAAAACGACGTGATGACATGTGCAGTCCACTATTTGAAAACTGGACATTAATCATAGTGCCATTTTCAGCGAAGATGGAAGCTGGTTCTTCGGAGAAGAGAAAATGGTGCGTCGTCTGGTACAACTTTATGTCGGTTTAGCCCTTTACGGACTTTCAACCGCGATGTTTATTCGTTCGGATCTGGGTGTTGATCCCTGGAATGTTTTTCACCTTGGCGTCGCCATCCAGGCCGGAATGAGCATCGGCACGGTGATGATTTTAACCGGGGCTGCGGTGCTGCTGCTATGGATCCCGCTGCGTCAGCTTCCGGGGCTGGGTACGGTCAGTAACGTGATTTGTATTGGCCTGGCGGCAGATGCATCAATGGCATTGATCCCGGAACTCACCTCGCTGCCCGTGCGCATCACCCTGCTGGTTTCCGGCATTGTGGTTAACGCCCTTGCCACCGGAATGTATATCGGCGCGGGTTTTGGCGCAGGCCCGCGCGACGGTCTGATGACCGGCATACACGCCCGGCTGGGCTGGTCGATCCGCAGCGTGCGTACCGCAATCGAGGTGACCGTGTTGATCGTCGGCTATCTCCTCGGGGGAGCGTTTGGCGTCGGAACCGTGCTGTATGCGTTAACCATCGGCCCGCTGATCCAGCTTTGTTTGCCGTGGTTTCGCCAGAGACCGCGCATGCAGAAAGCCGCGCAGCCGGAGCGGATTGCTTAATTTTGCGAAGCGCTCACAGGCTATAATGGCGTAACTGTGTCAGAATAGTGACTACCTTTTACGACGCCAGAATCTATGAAAGCGATCACTCTTTATGACGTTGCCCGCGTGGCGGGCGTTTCTTATCAGACCGTTTCCCGGGTGATTAACGACGCGGAACACGTTTCTGCCCGTACGCGGGAAAAGGTCCGACAGGCCATGGCGGCGCTACACTATGTACCTAACCGTGGCGCGCAGCAGCTGGCCGGAAAACGCACCCGCACGCTGGGGCTGATGACCAGCGATCTGGCGCTGCATGCGCCGTCGCAAATCGCCTCAGCTGTAAAATCCCGGGCAGTGGAGCAGGGGGCTGGCGTGCTCATCTCTATGGTGGAGCAGCCCGCGCAGTGTCAGGCTGCTTTGCAGGAGTTACTGGCGCAGCGCGTGGAGGCGCTGCTGGTGAACGTTCCGCTGGAAGATGCTCAGGCAGAAATGCTTCAGGAAATGGCCTCGCCGACCCCGGTTCTTTTTCTTGATGTTTCCCCCACAGCTCGGGTTAACAGCCTCGTTTTCAATGCTGAACAGGGCGCTGCCCTGGGGACGGAGCATCTGCTTTCGCTGGGGCACCGGCGAATTGCGCTGCTCGCCGGGCCGGAAAGTTCTGTCTCTGCCCGGGCTCGTCTGGCGGGATGGAAAACTACGCTGGCTCAGGCTGGCGTTGAGGCGTTTGCGGTGGCGCAGGGCGACTGGAGCGCGGCCTCGGGCTACGAGAAAGGGCATCAGCTTCTGGCGGGCGCACAGCTGCCGGAAGCGATCCTTGTGGCGAACGATCAGATGGCGCTTGGCGTTTTACGCGCCTGTGCGGAAAAAGGCGTTGCGGTACCGGGGCAGATCTCGGTTGTCGGGTTTGATGATACGGCTGACAGCGCGTGGTTTTCCCCTCCGCTGACCACCGTTCGGCAGGCGTTCCGCGAGGCCGGTGAACGCAGCGTGGAGTGGCTCCTGGCAACAGCCCGTCACGCCGAACCCTGGCAACAACAACTTCCCGTTACGTTGATCGTTCGTCATTCCACCGCGCCGCGCGCCGTACAACAGGCCGATCGTGAAGAGCTGGCGCAACAGCTAAGAACGCTGGCGCTGCTGGCGGAGAAACTGGCGCGCAGCTAGCGCTTTTGTGATCGTGCTCGCCTGGTGACGATCAAAGTCTTTACCGCCACCGTTTACCATGGCATGTTGACTAAAATTGTGAGCGCTTCGCAAAGAGGTTGATATGTCTTCCACATTGCCGCTGACCCTCAGCGCAATTCTGGCTCGTCGTGACTGGGAAAACCCGGGCGTGACGCAGTGGAATCGTCTGGCCGCACACGCGCCTTTTCATAGCTGGCGCGATGAAACCCTCGCCCGGGAGGATAAGCCTTCGCTGAGCGAGCGTCTGCTTAACGGCATCTGGCGATTCAGCTTTTTCCCGGCACCAGAGCAGGTGCCCGAGGCATGGGTAACGGGCGATCTGTCTGATGCCGTTGAGATGCCCGTGCCGTCGAACTGGCAGATGGAGGGATTCGATACCCCCATCTACACCAACGTCACCTATCCGATAAATGTGAACCCGCCCTATGTACCGGCTGAAAACCCAACCGGTTGTTACTCGCTCACATTTGACATGGATGATGCCTGGCTGCTCAGCGGGCAAACCCGCATTATCTTTGATGGGGTGAATTCAGCTTTTCATCTGTGGTGTAACGGCCAGTGGATGGGCTATTCCCAGGACAGCCGTCTGCCTGCGGAGTTCGACCTCAGCGCGGTGCTGCGACCGGGACAGAACCGCCTGGCGGTGATGGTGTTACGCTGGTGCGACGGAAGCTACCTGGAAGATCAGGACATGTGGCGGATGAGCGGCATTTTCCGTGACGTCTCGCTGCTGCACAAGCCGGAAACGCAGATTGCCGATTATCAGATCGTGACCGATCTGAATGCCGAATGCGATCGGGCGCTGCTCCGGGTTGACGTTGCGCTGGAAGGCTTACGCTATGCCGAATGCGAGGTGGCGTTTACCCTGTGGCGTAACGGCGAAGCCTGCGCGCAAATCACGCAACAGCCCGGATCGGCCATCGTGGACGAACGCGGCAGTTGGGCGGAGCGGCTCACGGTGGCGATACCCGTGAACAATCCCGCGCTGTGGAGCGCTGAAACACCGGAACGCTATCGTTTGACCATGTCGCTTCGGGATGTGCAGGGCAACATGCTGGAGACTGAAGCCTGCGATGTCGGTTTCAGACGCGTCGAAATCAGCAACGGCCTGCTGAAGCTTAACGGCAAACCGCTGCTGATCCGCGGCGTGAACCGTCATGAACATCATCCTGAGAAGGGGCAGGTGATGGATGAGGCGACCATGCGCCGCGACATCGAACTGATGAAGCAGCATAACTTCAATGCCGTGCGCTGCTCGCATTATCCGAATCACCCTCTGTGGTACACGCTTTGCGATCGCTACGGCCTGTACGTGGTCGATGAGGCGAATATTGAAACCCATGGCATGGTGCCGATGAGCCGCCTGGCGGACGATCCGCGCTGGCTGCCTGCCATGAGCGAACGCGTCACGCGTATGGTGCAGCGGGACCGGAATCATCCGTCCATCATCATCTGGTCCCTGGGGAATGAGTCCGGGCATGGGGCGAATCACGATGCGCTGTACCGCTGGCTGAAAACCACCGATCCCACGCGGCCGGTGCAGTACGAAGGCGGGGGGGGCAGTACGGCGGCAACCGATATTATTTGCCCGATGTATGCCCGCGTCGATCAGGATCAGCCGTTCCCGGCGGTGCCAAAGTGGTCGATTAAAAAGTGGATTGGTATGCCGGACGAAACCCGTCCGCTGATCCTGTGCGAGTATGCCCACGCGATGGGTAACAGCTTTGGCGGCTTTGCCAGCTACTGGCAGGCATTCCGCAGCCATCCCCGGTTGCAGGGCGGCTTTGTCTGGGACTGGGTCGATCAGGCGCTGACGAAAAAAGCGGAAGACGGCACGGCATTCTGGGCCTACGGCGGCGATTTTGGCGATAAGCCCAACGATCGTCAGTTCTGCCTCAACGGGCTGGTGTTTCCCGATCGCACCCCGCATCCCGCCCTTTACGAGGCACAGCGTGCCCAGCAGTTCTTTACCTTTACGCTGGTGAGCACCGCTCCGCTGGTCGTCGATATCCAGAGCGATTATCTGTTCCGTCATACTGACAACGAGAGTCTGCGATGGTCGGTGGCGCGTGACGGTGTGGTGTTGGCTTCCGGCGAAATAACCCTTTCTGTTGCGCCCCAGGGGACACAGCGCGTGGAGATCCCGCAGCCTGAACTTGTCGCTGAGCCGGGCGAGGTCTGGCTCAACGTGGAGATCGTTCAGCCGCAGGCCACGCCGTGGTCGCCGTCCGGCCACCGTTGTGCCTGGGATCAGTGGCCGCTCCCGGCTCCGCTGTACCTTACGCCACCGAAAGCAGACGGAACCCCACCACAGTTAACGGTGCAGGAAGAGGTGCTGGACATCACTCATCAGCAGCAGCGCTGGCAGTTTAGCCGTCTCACCGGCAACCTGACCCAGTGGTGGAACGCGGGCGCTGAAACGCTCCGTTCCCCGCTAACGGATAACTTTACCCGGGCGCCGCTGGATAATGACATTGGCGTCAGCGAGGCGACCCGCATCGATCCGAACGCGTGGGTGGAACGCTGGAAAGCGGCAGGGATGTATGAGATATCCTCGCGCCTTATCCAGTGTGAAGCGGAACAGCATGCCCGTGAGGTGGTGGTGACCACGCAGCACGTCTGGGAGCATCAGGGTAAAGCGCTGTTTATCAGCTACAAGGTCTGGCGGATTGATGACCACGGGTTACTGCACGGTGATGTGCAGGTGACGGTGGCGTCTGACATTCCTGAGCCCGCTCGCGTGGGCCTGAGCGTTATGCTGGCGGATATCCCGCAAACGGTGCGCTGGCTGGGGCTGGGCCCGCTGGAGAATTATCCGGACAGAAAACTGGCGGCGCAGCAGGGGCGCTGGGCGTTACCGCTGGACGCCATGCAGACGCCGTATATCTTCCCGACGGAGAACGGTTTACGCTGCGACACCCGTGAGCTGACGTTTGGCTCACATCACTTCCAGGGACAGTTCCATTTCTCCCTGAGCCGTTACAGCCAGCAGCAACTGCATACGACAACGCATCAGCACTTGCTGCGGGAAGAGGCTGGCTGCTGGTTGAATCTTGATGCCTTCCACATGGGCGTGGGGGGGGACGACTCATGGAGCCCGAGCGTAGCTCCCGCCTTCATTCTGCAAAACCGTCGGCTGCGCTACACGTTTTGCTGGCAGCAGAACGGCTGAGCCGATACGTGCGGCCACTGCCGTGGCCGCACGTAACACCGCGTAATGGGTTTATTTCCTGAGGTTGTGCTCGGCCCAGCGAATGAAATCTTCTTTAGGCAGCGCCTTGCTGAAATACCAGCCCTGTCCGTACTGCACGCCGTGGCGATGCAACCATTCGAGCTGCCCTTCAGTTTCAATGCCTTCTGCGACCATCGCCAGCTTAAGCGATTTGGCCATTTCGATGATGTGGGGAGTCACGTTCTTATACTCCAGCGCGTCCACAAAGGATTTATCAATCTTCAGGGTATCGACATCAAGATCCTGCAAATAGCTCAGGCTGGAGTAACCCGTACCAAAATCATCAATGTAGATGGCATGCCCGGAGCGCCGAAACGCAGCGATGGCAGGGGCGCTGACGGCAGGATCGGCAAAGCCGCGCTCGGTCAATTCAAGGGCGATCTGGCGCGGGTGGACGCCCCATTTGTTGAGCAATTGACTCAGCAGGCGAGGCAGCTCGGGGGACGTTAAATCGGCTGGCGAAAGGTTGACAGAAATGTGCAGTTCCGGGTGATGATGCAGCCAGGCACCTAAATCCTCAAACACCTTATTCACCACCAGCTGTGTCAGCGTTGAAATAAGCCCCGTCTGCTCCGCCAGGGGAACAAAGAGATTAGGCGACAGGTCACTGCCATCTGGCTGCGGCCAGCGCATCAGCGCTTCTGCACCCACCAGTTTTCCACTGCATAGCGCCACAATGGGCTGATAGTGAACCTCGATCTCCCGGTTGTTGATCGCGTCGATCAGCCGGTTACGCGGGGAAAGCAAACGGCGGAGGATGCGAAGCACAATAAGGGCTGCAACCAGGCTTATCAGTATGCCTGCCGGTAGCCAGATGATCAGCTGCTGATGCCAGGATGCCGCGAGCGGTTTTAACGATGCCCAGGCAATAACCGTAAGCCCCAGTTCTGGCACCGGTTTCAACACGTACATCGAGCCGTTGTATTGCACGCGCTTAACGTCCTGCTGCTCCTTAACGACAGAAAGAATATACGGGTCGAGAATATTGCTTCTGGCAAATATCCGATGGGTTTCGCTTCCCACCAGGGCGGCATCCATCGAAATGTCACCGAACGGGACAACATCCACAAGCGACTCCGGATCGACCATTACCAGATAATGTCCTTTCCCCAGAACGGCCATATAACGGTGAATGCCGAGGTCGTTTTGCGAGGTGAGCCACGCGCTATATCCGTCTGCGGTGATCCGCATCGGGGGCGGTAAGATCGCCGTATTACTGGATTGTTCCAGAGAGGAGCAGAGCGGCTTCAGGTTATCGATATACATCACTTCCTGAATATAGCGCCATGAGAACGCGACACGACGCATTTCGCGTAAGTGCGGAGGAGTGCAGGGCGGGGCGTTGAACAACTGTAGGTGCGTGAGCGCCTGTTTTGCCTGCGCAACGACTCTGTCGGTACGGATCAGGGCGCGCGAGGCATATCTGTCCAGTGCATCCACAAATTTCGCCTCTGCCTGACGATGCGCCAGCCAGATACTGAGGCACACAGGGACCAGCACAGAGAAGATCAGTACGCCTGTCACCAGGCTGACCAGATGTCGGGTTCGCATGCTGCTGTATCCTTTCCATATGCCCGACCAGGGCATGGAGTTTGCGCGCCAGATGAAAAATTTTTTATCGCTAAATGATATAGTTATAGCATGTAACAGTCTCTGGCAGTATTTGAAAAAACCTTTCAAAAACAGGCTGTGCGTCACAGGGGTTGTTTTTGCAGCAAAGCTCAGATAGTATTTTGTTATGTTATAACAATACATGAAGGCCAGAGATGAAACCGAATATCCATCCAACCTATCGCACCGTTGTGTTTCACGACACCACGGCTAATGAATATTTTAAAGTTGGCTCAACGATTAAGACAGACCGTGAAATTGAGCTTGAGGGGAAAACGTATCCCTACGTTACTCTTGATGTCTCCTCTAAATCACATCCGTTTTATACCGGGAAGCAGAAGACCTTCTCGACGGATGGCAGCGCGGCACGCTTCCGCAAGCGTTTTGGTGGCTTTCTTGATGCGAAGCGAGGCTAATCATGCAGGTGCTTAACTCATTGCGCAGTGCAAAACAGCGTCACCCGGATTGCCAGATAGTCAAACGCAAGGGACGCTTATACGTGATTTGCAAATCTAACCCGCGCTTTAAGGCGGTGCAGGGGCGTAAAAAAAGACGCTAGACGCGCATTTCTCGCCAGCTTTCCAGGGATCTTTTCTGTTTGCCATCGACGGTAAAATTGTCGGTGGCAAGCCAGCTTTCAAACGCGCTCGCCAGCGCTGACCACTCTTTGTCGAGAATTGAAAACCAGTCGGTGTCCCGGTTTCGGCCTTTAATGACCAGCGCCTGGCGAAAACGCCCTTCAAACTGAAACCCAAGACGCAGGGCCGCTTTGCGGGAGGGTTCGTTCAGGCTGTTGCACTTCCATTCATAACGTCGGTAGCCCAGGGTATCGAACACGTACCGCATCAGTAGATACTGCGCTTCTGTCGACATGGGCGTGCGGCTTAACAGTGACGAGAAGTGAACATGTCCCACTTCTACAACGCCGTTTTTAGGATCGATCCGCATAAGGGACAGCGTCCCGACAGGAGATTGGGTCTGGTTATCGATAACGCTAAAGTGGATGGGATCGGATAATTTGCTCACGCTCGCCACCCATTCGGCAAACTCTTCTGCGGTGGCATCGGGTTCACGCAGCAGCCACGTCCAGCTTCGGGTATCTCCGGCCAGGGAATACGCAGAGAACAACGCGTGGGCATGCTCCACGCGCAGCGGCTCAAGCCGACAATAGCGACCCTGAAGTACCACCCGGGACGGGTGCGGGCGAGGCTGCCAGTCGGTAAGGCTTTCCCCTACAGGTTGTCCAAACTCATTGAATATACTCATCTTTATTTCCACGATGTTGAAAAGATCTCCAGATTAGTGAATTACTGGTTCCTTAAAAAGAACCACCAGGCTATGTTTTTCTGGTACCACGAGGAGGTAAAGATGAATATACCGGGTGATGAGCTATACACCCTGCTCCATGCTGCGCTGAAAAAACGTGGGGAAGAAACGCTCCAGCGCGCGCTCTACCTTGCTTTGCGGGAGGCCATACTGTGCGGAAGGCTTCGGTCCGGCAGTCATTTGCCCGGCTCGCGAACGCTGGCGCAGCAGATCTCGGTGTCCCGAAACACCGTTAATGCGGCGCTGGACCAGCTCACGCTCGAAGGTTATTTGCTGCGTAGCCGCCAGGGTACGCGGGTGGGGCAATTCACTCCTCGGACGCTTGCCCGGACATTACCGGACCCGGACGTCAGGCTGACAAAACGTGTCGCGCTACTGCCCGCGCCTGTGCCGCGCGACACTCCGGTGATGGCGTTTACGCCGGGAACGCCTGCCATCAACTATTTCCCCTTGCCGCTGTGGCGGCGGTTGTACGATCGCGTCCTGCGCGAGGAGGGAAGCGCCCTGTTAGGGTATGGTGACCCAGCCGGCGAGCCGACGCTACGGGCCGCCATTGCCCGCCATCTTGCGCTCTCCCGCGGCATTGACTGCGATGCCAGCCAGATTGTGATAACCGAAGGGGCACTGGAGGGCGTCAATCTGTGCACGATGCTGTTAAGCGAGCCGGGGGATGTCGCCTGGGTTGAAAATCCCGGCTATAGCGGCGCTATAAGCGCTTTCGTCAAAACCGGCCTGGCGATGAGCGGCATACCGGTTGATGACGAGGGGATGTGCTGGGAAGGGTTGTGTGCGCCTTCACCCACGCTGATTTTTACCTCGCCATCGCATCAGTTCCCTTACGGAAGCGTGCTCAGCGCGCGGCGGCGTCTGGCGCTGCTGGAACTGGCCCGGCAGCACAGCGCGTGGATCATTGAGGACGATTACGACAGCGAATTCCGTTATGCCGGTGAGCCAGTACCGGCGATGCTGGGAATGGTCAACAATGCGCCCGTTGTGTATCTGGGGACGTTCAGCAAAACGCTGTTTCCGTCGCTCAGAATGGGGTTCATGGTATTACCGCCAGCGCTGGCGAAGGCGGCGCGTCCGGCCATCGGCTCGCTGCTGCGCGGCGGGCATCGCGCTGAACAGCGCACCCTGGCGCTATTTATTGAGGAAGGCCACTATGCGCGACATCTTGCCGCCATGCGCCGACTTTATCGTAAGCGATACCGCCAGCTGCGGGAGGTGCTAAGCGCAGAGCTTCATACGCCGCACCGTGTTCTTGCCGGAGAAGGAGGGATGCACCTGGCGCTGGCAATTGACGGTATCGACGACCAGCGGCTGGTGGAGCAGGCAAGAGCGTTTCAGCTGGCACCCGCTGCACTGAGCGGGTACTACCTTGAGACGACGCAGGGGCAAACCGGTCTGGTTTTAGGTTACGGCAATACCTCTGCTTCGCAGTTTGCGCCGGGTATTCGACGTCTTCAGGCGCTCATTACACAGCAGCGGGGCGGGAAAGGGTAAAGACATCATAAAAAGAGAGCTGGCCCTTGGTGATGACCATTTTCTGCAACTTCTCTTTTTGCCCGGCTTCGACAGCCGGCGAGTGCAGGATGCTGTCGATCAGCTCCTTCGGCACGTAACGCGTGTTGTACCACTCCCCGTTGTAGCAGACGCGGAAATCGAGTACGTCGATATCTTCATACCGGTAACGCGGATTGACGTCGAAAAAGAAAAACGCGTTAAACACCACGAACAGCACAACCAGCAGCCAGACGGAATCGACCAGCGTTTCAGACTTCAGCATGACGATAAGCGTTGCCAGCCAGGCGGCGTACATGGCGACGAACAATCCGGGATGTTTGCGAATAAAGCTGATGCTAAAGCGCGGACGATTGTCGCGCTTTTCGCGGGTATTGAGCTCGTCGATGGTGGCGGTAAGCAGGCGCTGTATCTCTGTCATTTTTTGCCTTTATGATTGTTAAAAATACAGGTGATCTGCCTATTTTATGAGAGGGGTTTATGCGATGAAAGTAACAGTTATGCCAGGAAAAAGCATAACAGTTACTCAGGATGCGCTTAGATCATTTTAATGATTTTCGCCGGATTCCCGCCCACTACCGCATTGGCCGGCACGTCTTTGGTCACTACCGCGCCGGAAGCGATAACCGCATTATCGCCAATGGTCACGCCCGGATTAATCACCGCGCGTCCGCCGATCCAGACGTTATGGCCTATGGTGACCGATTTACCGTACTCCAGCCCGCTGTTACGTTCGGTCGCGTCCAGAGGATGCGTGGCCGTATAAATGTGCACCCCCGGTGCGAGCATACAGTTATCGCCAATGCGGATAGGGCAGACGTCCAGCATGACGCAGTCGAAGTTGGCGTAAAAATTGTTGCCCAGATAGATGTTATAGCCGTAGTCGCAGCGGAAACTCGGCTCAATATAAGCGCCTTCGCTTTGACCCAGCAGGTCAGATAATAAGGCGCGACGTTCGGCCTTCTCATCGGGTGCGGTATGGTTATAGCGGTGAACAATATGACGAGCGCGTAAACGGTCAGCCCTCAGCGTGTCATCGCCGGGGCGATAATATTCACCGGCAATCATCTTCTGTTTTTCTTCACTCATGGGAACCTCTCTGGAATCGTTTTACGTAGCGTAAAGAGGATTAGCCAGAAAGGGAACGTTCCCTAAAAGTGGCTGTGACGGGAGTCACAACATTCTTGCGTATAAATACGTTTTATACGGGGACCTGGCGTTTGCACTTGAAGCGTAATACGAAAGGTAAATTCAGCTTAACAACGGGCGTAGTGCCTTAAAGTCTCTCTTCAGGGCGTAGTGCCTTAAAGTCTCTCTTCAGGGCGTAGTGCCTTAAAGTCTCTCTTCAACGACTAACGAACAAATTTCCATACCGAAGAGGGGATCTTGTCATAGAGTTTATTCATGGTCAGTTCAGCAAGACGATGGTCGGCAGCTGAATAAAATACCGCCAGTTCATTATCAGACAGCTCGTATTTATTTTTCTCAATAACACGTTCGAGCGTGTCAATTGACTGACAGCGTCGCAGGCGCATCAAATAATCGACTTTAGTTAATGGTTTATCAGACATAAAATTCACCTTAGTATTTGTAATAATTTTAACAGGAAAGACTAACCGGATTAGCTCTGCTGACATTCGTGAAGCAGCGAAATAGACGGTTTCCTGATTTACGCCATTTCTGCAAATCCTGTGCGTTAATGCCGTAGCTGCTGAACAACATAAAGGTGTCGTCCAGGTATTCATCAATTTGCTCTATCAACTTATTATCTTCATTGTACTTAATTTTATAATTAAGTGCGAAGGTTGCGATATGCTCGATCAGCTCATTAAGCTGTAAATTGATAGCAGACGTTGGATCGTTCACCCAGCCATGGTTACTTTCTTCAAGATTGGCAAGGCAGTCATGGTACAAGGATTCGCAGAGAAATTTCAACTGCGCGATATCATGCCTTTTTGGCGAGTACTCGTCCATAGCGCATCCCCTTCTGAGTGATTTTTTACTCACCGAACATCATGTCGGGATGGATACAACTTGCTTAGCCACACGGGAGCTGTGTTCCTGATAACTCTAACTATAAGCCACTCTGATCAGGATTTCACCGCGCTATTACGAAAAATTACAATTAAAACGTTTCCTTGCGAGCGCTTACGCAAATGTGACCTCAGACGCGAACACTTTTATCGAGAGAAACCCTTTTTTTAATCCGTTCCTTAAGATTCATTGAGTTAGCGCAATGTTTCATTTGAAGTCCGGATTCAGATGTCTTCGGCATTTACGATGATTTAGGATTTGTCCGAATATTTTAGACGATGAATTGATATTAAAAGAATGCTGAATTCTACGATTAGCTTATCGGATTATTATGATAAGTCTTATCAGGACGGGTGAAAATAAATAAAACGACAATAAGACTATTTTATGAATTTTTCTGAAAATGAAAAAGGCCGCAAATGCGGCCTTTTTATCATGTGAAACCGGTATCAGTGATGTTCTACCGAATGATTGTGCTCCACATCTTCATTTTTGCGGCTAAAGCGGCGACGTACCACCACGAAGAACACCGGTACAAAGAAGATGGCGAGAACGGTCGCAGTGACCATACCACCCATTACACCGGTACCTACCGCGTTCTGTGCGCCGGAGCCTGCGCCTGAGCTGATAACCAGCGGCATAACGCCGAGGATAAACGCCAGGGACGTCATCAGGATTGGACGCAGACGCATACGAACGGCTTCAAGCGTTGCTTCAATCAGGCCTTTACCTTCTTTCTCCATCAGATCTTTGGCGAATTCGACGATAAGTATCGCGTTCTTCGCCGACAAGCCAATGGTTGTCAGCAGGCCCACCTGGAAGTAAACGTCGTTAGTCAGCCCACGGAAGGTTGCGGCAAGCAGCGCACCGATAACCCCCAGCGGAACCACGAGCATAACGGAGAACGGAATCGACCAGCTCTCATACAATGCCGCCAGACACAGGAACACCACAATCAGTGAAATAGCGTACAGGGTAGGGGCCTGGTTACCGGACAGACGTTCCTGATAGGACATACCGGTCCAGTCGTAGCCAATACCCGCAGGCAGTTTGCTGGCCAACTCTTCCATCAGGTTCATGGCTTCACCGGTGCTTCGGCCCGGCGCCGCCTGACCGAGGATCTCCATCGATGGCAAGCCGTTATAACGCTCCAGACGCGGCGAACCGTATTCCCAGCGCGAAGTTGAGAAGGCGGAGAACGGCACCATCTGGCCATCGCTGCCGCGAACGTACCAGTTGTTGATATCGTTCGGCAGCATACGGTATTGCGCTTCGGACATGACGTACACTTTCTTCACGCGACCACGGTCGATGAAGTCGTTGACGTAGCTGCCACCCCAGGCTGCACCCAGCGTGGTATTGATGTCACTGATGGACACACCCAGCGCCTGTGCTTTTTCCTGGTCGATATCGATCTTGTACTGCGGCGTATCTTCCAGACCGTTAGGACGCACGCCCACCAGCAGGTCAGGGTGTTTAGCCACCTCGCCAAATAGCTGGTTACGCGCCTGAGTCAGTTTTTCGTGGCCCAGACCGCCCTGGTCAATCAGCTGGAAGTCGAAGCCGGTCGCCGTACCCAGTTCAACAATCGCTGGCAGGTTAAAGGCGAAGACCATCGCATCTTTAATCTGTGAGAAGGTACCCATGGCCCGGTTGGTAATGGCTTCAACTTTGTTCTCATCACCCGGGCGTTCGGACCAGTCTTTCAGAGAAACGAAGGCAATACCGGTGTTCTGACCACGACCCGCGAAGCCAAAGCCGTTAACCGCAAACACGGATTCGACGTTGTCTTTCTCTTTGGTCAGGAAGTAGTCGGTCATCTCATCCAGCACTTTTTGCGTACGTTCTTGCGTCGCACCCGCCGGAAGCTGAGCCATGCTCAGGAACACGCCCTGGTCTTCATCTGGCAGGAACGAGCTTGGCAGACGAACAAACAGGAAAGCCATGCCCACCACGATGATGATATAGAGCAGCAGATAACGACCGGTGCTGCGCAGGATGTTCCCCACGCTGTCGGTGTAGTGGTGCGTACTCTTATCAAACATGCGGTTAAACCAGCCGAAGAACCCTTTGTGCTCGCCGTGGCCACCTTTCTTAATCGGCTTCAGCATGGTCGCACACAGGGCTGGCGTCAGAATCAGGGCTACCAGCACCGACAGCGCCATCGCGGAAACGATGGTAATAGAGAACTGACGGTAAATCGCACCGGTTGAACCACCGAAGAAGGCCATCGGGATAAATACCGCAGACAGAACCATCGCGATACCGACCAGCGCGCCCTGGATCTGGCCCATTGATTTACGGGTTGCTTCCTTCGGCGGCAGGCCTTCTTCCGCCATCACACGCTCAACGTTTTCGACCACTACGATGGCGTCATCCACCAGCAGGCCGATGGCGAGCACCATCCCGAACATCGTCAGGGTGTTTATCGAATAGCCAAATATCGCCAGAACCGCGAAGGTGCCGAGCAGTACAACCGGCACGGCGATGGTTGGGATCAGCGTTGCGCGGAAGTTTTGCAGGAACAGGTACATTACCAGGAAGACGAGGATGATCGCCTCAACCAGGGTTTTAACCACTTCGTGAATCGAAATTTTAACGAACGGCGTGGTGTCATACGGGTAAACAATTTTCAGACCTGACGGGAAGAAAGGTTCCATCTTCTTCAGTTCTGCACGGATAGCCGTCGCGGTGTCCAGGGCGTTCGCACCAGTCGCCAGTTTGATACCTAAACCGGAAGCCGGTTTACCGTTGAACTTCGCAATAACGTCGTAGTTCTCGCCACCCAGCTCCACTTTCGCCACGTCACGCAGGCGAACCTGCGAACCGTCCTGATTCACCTTCAGCAGAATTTTACTGAACTCATCCGCCGAGGTCAGACGCGTTTGCGCGATGATAGACGCGTTAAGCTGCTGGCCTTTCACCGGCGGCGTGCCGCCTAACTGACCGGCTGCAACCTGGGCGTTTTGCGCTTTAATTGCGCTGATCACGTCAACCGGGGTCAGCTGGAAGTTGTTCAGCTTATTCGGATCCATCCAGATACGCATCGCGTACTGTGAACCGAACAGCTGAACGTCACCCACACCAGACGTACGGCTGATGGCGTCCTTCATGTTGGCGCCCACGTAGTCGGAAATATCTTCCTGCGTCATGGTGCCATCGGTGTTAATCACGCCGACAACCATCAGGAAGCTACTGGACGATTTCTCGACGCTCACACCCTGTTGTTGCACTTCCTGCGGCAGCAGGGGCATCGCCAACTGCAGTTTGTTCTGCACCTGAACCTGCGCAATGTCCGCATCCGTACCGGATTCAAAGGTCAGGGTAATCTGAACTGTACCGGTTGAGTCACTGTTTGAGGACATGTACATCAGGTTATCGATACCGTTCATGTTCTGTTCGATAACCTGCGTAACGGTGTCCTGCACCGTTTTGGCATCAGCGCCCGGGTAGGTTGCGGAGATCGTCACTGCCGGCGGCGCAATCGTTGGATATTGCGCAACAGGCAGCTTCAGGATCGCAAGTCCCCCGGCCAGCATGATGATAATGGCGATCACCCACGCAAATATGGGGCGATCGATAAAGAAATTAGGCATGTCTTAACGGCTCCTGTTTAAGTTAAGACTTGGTTTGTTCTGACTGGCCAGCGGCCGACGCTTGTTGTTTGTCGTCAGATTTCACTTCCTGAGCTTTGACCTGCGCGCCAGGACGAACTTTTTGCAAACCAGTAATAATCACGCGATCGCCATCTTTCAGACCTTCCGTTACCAGCCACTTGTCGCCAATCGCCTGCGTTGCAGTGATATTGCGTGTTTCGACTTTGTTATCGGCACCCACAACCAGCGCGCTCGCATCGCCGCGTGGCGTACGGGTCACGCCTTGCTGCGGAACCAGAATGGCGCTTGGGTTAGTCCCTTCTTCAAGACGGGCGCGTACGAACATACCCGGCAGCAGGGTTTTATCCGGATTCGGGAAAATAGCCCGGATGGTGATAGAGCCGGTGGTCTGATCGACGGTCACATCAGAAAATTCCAGTGTGCCTGTCTGTGAGAACTTGATACCGTCGTTGGTAACCAGTTCAACTTTGGCTTTACCGTTTTCCTGTTTCAGTTGTCCGCTGGCAAGCTCCTGTTTGAGACGCAGGAAATCGTTGCTGGACTGTGTAACGTCAACGTAGATCGGGTCAAGCTGCTGCACGGTGGCCAGCGCGTTGGTTTGACCGTTCTGCACCAGCGCACCTTCGGTGACGGCTGATTTACCAATACGACCGCTGATAGGGGAGGTCACTTTGGTGTAGGCGAGGTTAATACGCGCGGTTTCTACCGCCGCTTTCGCCGCCACAACGGCTGCATTGGCTTGCTGTGCATCGGCCAGGGCAGAATCGTAATCCTGTTGGCTGATGTACTGCGTGCCGAGCAGTTTCTTGTAACGATTCAACGTCAGTTGCGAAATTTTGGCTGCCGCTTCTGCTTTCGCCAGATCGCCTTTAGCGCTCTCATAAGACGCCTGATAGGTTGCTGGATCAATCTGATAAAGAGACTCACCTGCTTTCACATCACCGCCTTCGGTGAAGTTACGTTTCAGGATGATACCGCTCACCTGCGGACGTACTTCTGCAATGCGATAGGCGCTGGTGCGGCCCGGTAGTTCTGTTGTCATCTGGAGAGGTTCGGATTTGAGCGTCACGACGCCAACTTCTGGCACCTGCTGAGCTCCTTGTTGAGCCTCTTTGTCGTCACATCCTGTAAGCGCTAAGCTGCCTGAGAGCATCAGAACGACCGCCAGAGGCGTTAACCCTCTGTTTTTGTTCATATGTAAACCTCGAGTGTCCGATTTCAAATTGATCAAGGGTCCTGAGTCTAAAAACCCATTGCTGCGTTTATATTATCGTCATGCTATGGTACATACATTCATAAATGTATGTAAATCTGACTCCTGTAAATTCATCAACGTATGGCACGAAAAACCAAACAACAAGCGCTGGAAACCCGACAACACATTCTGGATGTGGCAATGCGTTTGTTCTCACAGCAGGGTGTTTCGGCAACCTCGCTGGCGCAGATTGCTCAGGCCGCGGGCGTCACGCGGGGAGCGATTTACTGGCATTTTAAAGACAAGTCAGATCTGTTTGGTGAAATCTGGGAGCTTTCAGAGTCCAGCATCAGCGATCTTGAGAGTGAGTATCGGGCAAAATTCCCTCACGATCCACTCTCAGTATTAAGAGAAATATTAGTATATATCCTTGAAGCGACTGTTGTGGAAGAACGCCGACGTCTGATGATGGAAATCATCTTCCATAAATGTGAGTTTGTTGGCGAAATGGCGGTGGTTCAGCAGGCGCAGCGCGACCTGTGTCTGGAAAGCTACGATCGCATCGAGCAAGTTCTTAAGGAATGTATGCAGGCCGACATGCTTCCCGCTACGCTGTTAACGCGCCGGGCGGCGATCCTGATGCGCAGCTATATTTCCGGCCTGATGGAAAACTGGCTTTTCGCCCCGCAATCGTTCGATCTGAAATCAGAGGCGCGCAGCTACGTCGCGATTTTCCTGGAGATGTGCCAGCTTTGCCCAACCCTCCGCAGCGAGGGATCGCCGCTTACTGCCTGAATCTTTCCAGGAAATGTCTTAGAGGATTACCTTCCCGCTATTCTGCTTTAGCCGGGCGTGATATTCTTCACGCCCGACTATTTTCGGTCATTTCTCAGATCACATTCACGACTATGCTGCACACCTATCGCTCGACACATTCTGTTCTGGCCGTTTTTTTGATCCTGCTGTTTTTCTTTGCAGCCGCACCGCATTCCTGGGCCCGTGCAGACAACGGCAGTGACGTCCCGACGCGTGCCGAGGTTCAGTCGCAACTCGACACCCTGAATAAACAAAAAGATCTCTCCGCCCAGGAAAAGCTCGTTCAGCAGGACCTGACGGAAACCCTGGATACGCTGGATAAGATCGATCGCATCAAAGCCGAAACGGCCCAGCTGCGGCAGAAGGTCGCTCAGGCGCCGGAGAACATGCGTAAAGCAACGGAGGCCCTGAACGCGCTTAGCGACGTTGATAACGACGATGAAACCCGAAAAACGCTTGCCACGCTTTCGTTGCGCCAGCTCGAGTCGCGCGTGGCGCAGCTGCTGGACGATCTGCAAACGGCGCAGTCCGATCTCTCGACCTATAACAGCCAGCTGGTTTCGCTGCAAACCCAGCCTGAGCGCGTGCAGAACGCCATGTATTCTGCATCGCAACAGCTACAGCAGATACGTAACCGTCTGAATGGCATTACCGTGGGGGAAGGGGCGCTTCGACCGACCCAGCAAACGCTGCTGAACATCCAGCAGACGCTGCTGAACGCGGAGATTGAACAGCAGCGTAAGAGTCTGGAAGGCAACACGGTGTTGCAGGATGCGCTGCAAAAACAGCGTGACTACGTGAACGCGAATATCAACCGGCTCGAGCATCAGCTTCAGCTGTTGCAGGAGGCGGTGAACAGCAAGCGCCTGACGCTGACCGAAAAAACGGCGCAGGAAGCGGTCTCACCAGACGAAACGGCGCGTATCCAGGCCAATCCGCTGGTGAAGCAGGAGCTGGAGATTAACCATCAGCTGAGCGAGCGCCTGATTCAGGCGACTGAAAGCGGCAGCGCGCTGGTGCAGCAGAATATTAAAGTCAAAAACTGGCTGGATCGCGCTTTGCAGGCTGAGCGCAATGTCAAAGAGCAGATTGCCGTCCTGAAGGGAAGCCTGCTGCTGTCGCGCATTCTTTACCAGCAGCAGCAGACGCTGCCGTCCGCCGACGAGCTGGAAGACATGACCAACCGCATTGCGGATTTGCGTCTTGAACAGTTTGACGTTAACCAGCAGCGCGATGCCCTGTTCCAGAGCGATACGTTTGTTGCCAAAGTGGAAGAAGGCCATTCAAGTGAAGTAAACGGTGAAGTTCACGACGCGCTGTTGCAGGTTGTGGATATGCGCCGCGAACTGCTCGATCAGCTTAATAAGCAGCTGGGCAACCAGCTGATGATGGCGATTAACCTGCAAATCAACCAGCAGCAGCTGGTGAGCGTGTCTAAAAGCCTCCAGGAGATCCTGACCCAGCAGATTTTCTGGGTGAACAGCAACAAACCCATGGACTGGGACTGGTTTAAATCTTTCCCTGAAACGCTGAAATCCCAGATCAAAAGCATGAAAATTACCGTGAACTGGGAGAAAGCCTGGCCTGCGGTAATGATTGCCTTCCTTGCGGGTCTGCCTTTGCTGCTCATCGCCGGAGTAATACGCTGGCGTTTGAAATGGCTGAAGCAGTACCAGGCGAAGCTGGCCTCGGAAGTGGGGCAACTGCGTAACGACAGCCAGCTGCACACCCCGAAAGCGATCCTGATCGATCTGATCCGTGCTCTGCCGGTCTGCCTGCTGATCCTCGCCGTCGGCCTGATCCTGTTGACCATGCAGCTCAATATCAGCGACCTGCTGTGGGCGTTCAGCAAAAAGCTGGCGCTGTTCTGGCTGGTGTTTGGTCTGTGCTGGAAAGTGCTGGAAAAAGATGGCGTCGCGGTCCGACACTTCAACATGCCGGAGAAACTCACCAGCCACTGGCGTCGCCAGATTGTACGTATCAGCCTCGCGCTGTTGCCGCTGCACTTCTGGTCCGTTGTGGCCGAGCTTTCGCCGCTGCATCTGATGGATGACGTGCTGGGACAGCTGGTAATTATGCTGAACCTGCTGCTGATAGCCGTCCTGATGTGGCCGATGTGCCGCGACAGCTGGCGTGATAAAGAGTCCCACAATCTTCGTCTGGTCACCGTAACGGTGCTGGCGATCATTCCGCTGGCGCTGATGGTGCTGACGGCAACGGGTTACTTCTATACCACGCTTCGTCTGTCAGGACGCTGGATTGAAACCGTGTATCTGGTGATCCTGTGGAACCTGCTGTTCCAGACCGTGCTGCGCGGTTTGAGCGTGGCGGCGCGCCGCATTGCGTATCGTCGCGCTGTTGCCCGTCGACAGCATCAGGTTAAAGAGGGGGCTGAAGGGGCTGAGCCGCAGGAAGAGCCGACCATTGCCCTGGAGCAGGTCAACCAGCAAACGATGCGTATTACCATGCTGGTGATGATTGCGCTGTTTGCGGTGATGTTCTGGGCCATCTGGTCTGATTTAATTACCGTCTTCGCCTACCTCGACAGTATCACCCTCTGGCAATACAACGGTACCGAAGCGGGCGCTGCGGTAATGAAAAGCGTCACCATGGGCAGCCTGCTCTTTGCGCTGGTGTCGTCGGTGGTGGCCTGGGCGTTGATCCGCAACCTGCCTGGTCTGCTGGAAGTGCTGGTGCTCTCAAGGCTGAACCTGCGTCAGGGGGCGTCATATGCCATTACCACCATCCTGAACTACGTCATTATTATTGTCGGGGCGATGACGGTATTCGGCTCGCTGGGCGTCTCGTGGGATAAACTCCAGTGGCTGGCGGCGGCGCTGTCGGTAGGTCTGGGCTTCGGCTTGCAGGAGATCTTCGGTAACTTTGTTTCTGGCCTGATAATCCTGTTCGAACGTCCGGTGCGTATCGGCGATACCGTCACCATCGGCACCTTCTCCGGGACCGTCAGCAAGATCCGTATTCGTGCGACCACCATCACTGACTTCGATCGTAAAGAGGTGATCATCCCGAACAAAGCCTTCGTGACCGAGCGACTGATCAACTGGTCGCTTTCGGATACTACGACGCGCGTGGTGGTCCGACTCGGGGTGGCCTATGGTTCAGATCTGGATAAAGTGAAAGAGGTCCTGCTGGAAGCCGCGAAATCACATCCTAAAGTGATGCACGATCCTGCGCCTGACGTGTTCTTCACCACCTTCGGGCCAAGCACGCTGGATCATGAGCTGCGCCTGTACGTACGCGAACTACGCGATCGCAGCTACACCGTCGATGAGCTGAACCGCACCATTGACCGTCTGTGCCGTGAAAACAACATTAATATCGCCTTCAATCAGCTTGAGGTTCACCTGCGTAACGAGAAAGGTGACGAACATACGGAAGTGAAGCGCGAGATTAAGGGTGACGAAAACTCCGCCCCTCACCCTGCCCTCTCCCCAGAGGGGAGAGGGTAAAAAGCGAATCAGGGCAGATCTTTCAAACCGCACCTAACGGTCCCCTCTCCCTCCAGGGAGAGGGCTAGGGTGAGGGTGAGGGCAACCGGCCTTCACCTTTCCCTCAAAATCCCGCCGCACAATCTCCAGCGCTTTCAGCACCGTCTCCGCCGGGATCTCGTGATTCTCCAGCAGCATAATTAAATCGACGGCCAGCTTGACCTCGTCGGGGGCATTTTCCAGTGACATTAGTGGCTCCTGTTAACGGGTCAGGCGTTCAATGACGCGTTCAATCTCATCCAGCGCCTGACGGCAGCGGACGATGCGGCCTTCCAGCGCGCTGATTTCACGCATTAATAACTGCTGCTCTTGCAGCGTTTCGCTGGTGGTCAGGCGGGCTTCGCGCTCACACTTCATCTCAAACAGACGCCGCTCAAACTCCTGGTTCTCCAGCCGCTTGCGCTGCCATTTTCCGAGCCCAGGCGAGGCGCTGTCCCACGCCCGTAGCGGCCAGGCGGCGATTTCGCAGTGCAGGGCGGTGATCTGCTCAGTAAGATGCTCCGCAAGCCACACCACCTGTTCCTGCTGTTCACTCTCAACCGCGTGGCGAAGCTCGTCGAGGTTGGTCTGCATCTCAGCAAGGTAATCCTGAATGACGGTACTGCGGGTGCGGAAGAGCTGCCGGTCAAAGCGCGGTTTCAGCGTAGCATGTCCCATCAGCGGTGTGGCCTGCGCCCGCAGCGCGATCAGCTGATTTTGCAGCCTCTCAAGAAGCAGTGCTGTTTTCAATGCGCTCTCCAGTGGTAAAGTAGCCGTTCAGTTTGATAACGATTCGCATTATGCAGCGTACTATTTTAATCATCATTGGCTGGCTCGCGGTAGTGCTGGGTACGCTGGGCATCGTATTGCCCTTGCTGCCGACCACCCCGTTCATCCTGTTGGCCGCCTGGTGCTTCGCCCGCTCGTCGCCGCGTTTTCACCACTGGCTCCTGTACCGTTCGTGGTTTGGCGGCTACCTGCGGCACTGGCAAAAACACCGGGCCATGCCGCCCGGGGCCAAGCCGCGCGCCATTGCCTTCATCCTGATCACCTTCGCCGTCTCGTTATGGCTGGTGAAAATGATGTGGGTGCGCATTCTGCTGCTGGCAATCCTGGCCTGCCTGCTGATCTTCATGTGGCGGATCCCCGTGGTTGATGAAAAGCAACAAAAGCACTGAAGCCTCATCATGGCGGTTGCAATTATGGCGCACAGCCAGTAAATTCGACCGTTTTCGAGCACAGGTGCGCCTGGTCAAAGGTTAAACAACTGTTACTTTGACCGACTCGTCGCGCGCCGTGAGTAACACTGTTTCATTTAGGCACAAACCGATGACCGCAACTGCACAGCAGCTTGAATATCTGAAAAATAGCATCAAAAGTATCCAGGATTATCCAAAGCCTGGCATTCTTTTCCGTGATGTCACCAGCTTGCTGGAAGACCCGAAAGCGTACGCCCTCAGCATTGAACTGCTGGTTGAGCGTTATAAAAACGCCGGGATCACTAAAGTAGTAGGTACCGAAGCCCGTGGCTTCCTGTTCGGCGCACCGGTTGCGCTGGCGATGGGCGTGGGTTTTGTGCCGGTGCGTAAGCCGCGCAAACTGCCGCGTGAAACCATTGCTGAGAGCTATGAGCTGGAATACGGCACCGATCAGCTGGAAATTCACGTTGATGCCATCAAGCCAGGCGACAAAGTGCTGGTGGTGGACGATCTGCTGGCAACCGGCGGCACCATCGAAGCGACCGTGAAGCTGATCCGTCGTCTGGGCGGGGAAGTGACCGACGCGGCCTTCATCATCAACCTGTTCGATCTCGGCGGCGAGCAGCGCCTGGAAAAACAGGGTATTACCAGCTACAGCCTGGTGCCTTTCCCGGGACATTAATCCCGTATCTCACAACCTCGCTCAATGGGTGAGGTTGTGATAGCATTCCCCTCCATTAATTCACCTTCCAGCGTTGCAGAGCCTGCCCATGAGTTATCAGGTGTTAGCCCGTAAATGGCGACCACAAACCTTTGCTGACGTTGTCGGTCAGGAACATGTGCTGACGGCCCTGGCGAACGGCTTGTCGCTAGGTCGCATCCATCACGCCTATCTTTTCTCCGGCACCCGCGGCGTCGGTAAAACCTCTATTGCCCGTCTGCTGGCAAAAGGTCTGAACTGCGAAACCGGGATCACCGCCACCCCGTGCGGCGTATGTGACAACTGCCGCGAGATCGAGCAGGGGCGTTTTGTCGATCTGATCGAGATCGACGCCGCCTCGCGCACCAAGGTGGAAGACACTCGCGATCTGCTCGACAACGTGCAGTACGCCCCGGCGCGCGGCCGCTTCAAGGTCTATCTGATCGATGAAGTGCACATGCTGTCGCGCCACAGCTTCAACGCCCTGCTGAAAACGCTGGAAGAGCCGCCTGCGCATGTCAAATTCCTGCTGGCGACCACCGATCCGCAAAAGCTGCCGGTCACGATCCTGTCGCGCTGCCTGCAATTCCATCTGAAGGCGCTGGACGTTGAGCAGATCCGCGCACAGCTTGAACACATTCTTGATGAAGAAAAGATCGTTCACGAGCCGCGCGCCCTGCAGCTGCTGGCCCGCGCGGCGGACGGCAGCCTGCGTGATGCGCTGAGCCTGACTGACCAGGCAATTGCCAGCGGTGACGGTAAGCTTTCCACTGACGCGGTCAGCACCATGCTCGGCACGCTGGATGACGATCAGGCGCTGTCGCTTATCGAAGCGATGATCGCCGCCAACGGTGAGCGGGTAATGACCCTCGTCAACGATGCCGCCGCCCGTGGCATTGAATGGGAAGCGCTGCTGGTCGAGATGCTCAGCCTGCTGCATCGCGTGGCGATGCTGCAATTGTCTCCGTCGGCCATTGGCGCGGACATGGCGACCATTGAACAGCGGATGCGTGAACTTGCGCGCACCGTGCCGCCGGCTGACGTGCAGCTTTATTATCAAACCCTGCTGATTGGCCGCAAAGAGCTGCCGTTTGCACCGGATCGCCGGATGGGCGTTGAAATGACGCTGCTGCGCGCGCTGGCCTTCCATCCGCGCAAGCCATTGCCGGAGCCGGAAACGCCCCGGCAGTCCTTTGCGCCGGTTGCGCCGACCGCGGTAATGTCACCGCAGCAGGTGCCACCGCAACCGGCATCGCCGCCGCCGCAGAACGTGCCGCTGTCGGATGCCACCAGTTCGGTGCTTGCCGCACGAAGCCAGTTGCAACGCGCGCAGGGAGCAACCAAACCAAAAAAGAGTGAACCGGCAGCGCCTGCAAGAGCGCGGCCGGTGAACAACGCCGCGCTTGAACGACTGGCCTCGGTAACAGAGCGCGTGCAGTCGCGTCCGGCACCGTCCGCGCTCGAGCAAAAAGCCCCGGCGAAAGAAGAGGCATACCGCTGGAAGGCGACTACCGTTGTTGAAACGGTCAAGGAAGTGGTCGCCACGCCAAAAGCGCTGAAAAAGGCGCTTGAGCATGAAAAAACGCCGGAGCTGTCCGCGAAGCTCGCGGAAGAGTCCATCGAGCGCGACGCCTGGGCCGCTGAGGTCAGCAAACTTCAGCTGCCGAAGCTGGTGGAGCAGGTCGCGCTGAATGCCTGGAAAGAGCAGGAAGGCAATCAGGTGCGTCTGCACCTGCGCCCTGGCCAGCGGCACCTCAACTCCCCAGGCGCGCAAAAGGCGCTGGCCGAGGCGCTTACCGCATTACAGGGTGTGCCGGTTGAATTGACTATCATTGAAGATGATAATCCGGCGGTGAAAACGCCGCTCGAGTGGCGACAGGCGATTTATGAAGAGAAGCTCGCGCAGGCGCGCGAGTCGATTATCGCGGATAACAACATCCAGACCCTGCGCCGGTTCTTCGACGCCGATCTGGATGAAGAGAGTATTCGCCCCCTTTGATCGTGAGTCTGACTTACGGTTGTAATCCTTAACGTGAAAGAAGAGAGAAGCCTATGTTTGGTGGAAAAGGCGGTCTGGGTGGCCTGATGAAGCAGGCTCAGCAGATGCAGGAAAAAATGCAGAAGATGCAGGAAGAGATCGCTCAGCTGGAAGTCACGGGTGAATCGGGTGCCGGTCTGGTCAAGGTGACCATCAACGGTGCGCACAACTGCCGTCGCGTTGAAATCGACCCGAGCCTGCTCGAAGACGACAAAGAGATGCTGGAAGATCTGGTTGCAGCCGCGTTTAACGATGCCGCTCGCCGTATCGACGAAACCCAGAAAGAGAAAATGGCCTCTGTTTCCAGCGGTATGCAACTGCCGCCGGGCTTTAAGATGCCATTCTGATGCAAACCAGTCCGCTGCTCACGCAGTTAATGGAAGCACTGCGCTGCCTGCCGGGCGTTGGCCCGAAGTCGGCGCAGCGTATGGCGTTTACGCTATTGCAGCGCGACCGCAGCGGCGGGATGCGCCTGGCGCAGGCTCTGACCCGCGCCATGTCAGAAATTGGTCACTGTGCGGATTGCCGGACCTTTACCGAGCAGGACGTCTGTAACATCTGCACGAACCCGCGTCGTCAGGAAAACGGTCAGATTTGCGTGGTGGAGAGTCCGGCGGACATCTACGCCATCGAACAAACCGGGCAGTTTTCCGGCCGCTATTTCGTGCTGATGGGGCATCTCTCCCCGCTGGACGGCATCGGCCCGGATGATATCGGTCTCGATCGTCTTGAACAGCGTCTTGAGTCCGAGACGATCAAAGAGGTGATCCTCGCCACCAACCCGACGGTGGAAGGGGAGGCAACCGCCAACTACATCGCCGAGCTGTGCGCGCAGTACGGCGTTGACGCCAGCCGCATCGCCCACGGCGTGCCGGTCGGCGGTGAGCTGGAGATGGTCGACGGCACCACGCTGTCGCACTCGCTGGCCGGACGACACAAGATTATTTTCTGACCAAACGGAGGCTGCGTGCGCGGCCTCCGCTTGAAAATTCCCCCCCTTATCCCCATCTCTCACTCAACGTTTTACAACCCCATTAAATGGCATTGTTGAGGTCGACTTAGATGAAAGGACAAGAAACCCGTGGTTTCCAGTCAGAAGTAAAACAGCTTCTGCACCTGATGATCCATTCCCTGTATTCCAACAAAGAAATCTTCCTGCGTGAGCTGATTTCCAACGCCTCCGATGCGGCGGACAAGTTGCGCTTCCGCGCGCTGTCCAACCCGGATCTGTACGAAGGCGATGGCGAACTGCGCGTGCGCGTCTCTTTTAATAAAGAGAACCGCACCCTGACGATTGCCGATAATGGCATCGGGATGAACCGCGACGAGGTGATCGACCATCTCGGCACCATCGCTAAATCCGGCACCAAAGCGTTCCTCGAGTCCATGGGCTCTGACCAGGCGAAAGACAGCCAGCTGATCGGTCAGTTCGGCGTAGGCTTCTACTCGGCATTCATCGTGGCGGATAAAGTCACCGTGCGCACCCGCGCCGCGGGCGACAGCGCCGAAAACGGCGTGCTGTGGGAATCCAAAGGGGAAGGCGAATACACCGTTGATGATATCACCAAAGCGGATCGCGGCACCGAAATCACTCTGCACCTGCGCGAAGGCGAAGACGATTTCCTGAACGACTGGCGCGTACGCTCCATCATCAGCAAATATTCTGACCACATCGCGCTGCCGGTGGAGATTGAAAAACAGGAAGAGAAAGACGGCGAAACCGTGGTTTCCTGGGAGAAAATCAACAAGGCGCAGGCGCTGTGGACGCGCAACAAAGCTGAAATTAAAGACGACGAGTACAACGAGTTTTACAAGCACATCGCCCACGACTTTACCGACCCGCTGACCTGGAGCCACAACCGTGTGGAAGGGAAGCAGGAGTACACCAGCCTGCTGTACATTCCGGCGCAGGCGCCGTGGGACATGTGGAACCGCGATCACAAGCACGGCCTGAAGCTGTACGTGCAGCGCGTCTTCATCATGGACGACGCCGAGCAGTTCATGCCGAACTACCTGCGCTTTGTGCGTGGCCTGATAGATTCCAACGATCTGCCGCTGAACGTCTCCCGTGAAATTCTCCAGGACAGCACCGTCACCCGTAACCTGCGTAACGCCCTGACCAAGCGAGCGTTGCAGATGCTGGAAAAACTGGCGAAAGACGATGCGGAAAAATACCAGACCTTCTGGAAACAGTTCGGCCTGGTGCTGAAAGAAGGCCCGGCGGAAGACACCGCGAACGTGGAAGCTATCGCTAAACTGCTGCGCTTCGCCTCTACGCACAACGACTCCTCCGCCCAGACCGTATCGCTGGAAGAGTACGTCTCCCGAATGAAAGAAGGGCAGGAGAAGATCTACTACATCACCGCCGACAGCTATGCGGCAGCGAAGAGCAGCCCGCATCTGGAGCTGCTGCGTAAGAAAGGCATCGAAGTGCTGCTGCTGTCTGACCGCATCGACGAGTGGATGATGAACTACCTGACCGAGTTCGACGGTAAATCCTTCCAGTCCGTTGCTAAAGCCGACGAGTCTATCGATAAGCTGGCGGATGAAGTGGACGACAGCGCGAAGGAAGCCGAGAAGGCGCTGGAGCCGTTCGTTGAGCGCGTGAAAACCCTGCTGGGCGACCGCGTGAAAGAGGTGCGCTTCACGCACCGTCTGACCGATACGCCAGCCATTGTCACCACCGATGCGGACGAAATGAGCACCCAGATGGCGAAACTGTTCGCTGCGGCGGGCCAGGCCGTGCCGGAAGTGAAATATATCTTTGAGCTTAATCCGGATCATCCGCTGGTGAAACGCGCGGCGGATACCCAGGACGACGCCCGCTTTGCGGAGTGGGTTGAACTGCTGCTGGATCAGTCCCTGCTGGCCGAGCGCGGCACCCTGGAAGATCCTAACCTGTTCATTAAACGTGTGAATGCGCTGCTGCTGGCGTAATACAAAACCTACCCCTCACCCTGGCCCTCTCCCCAAAGGGGAGAGGGTATAATCGTCCCCTCTCCCCTTTGGGGAGAGGGTTAGGGTGAGGGGGCATTCTCGCACTAACCCAAATAATCTCCCCCCGTTAACCGTTTCAGCCTCCCCGCCTTCCTTGAGCGATACCCGTTCTGGTGGTATTGTTTAGCGCTTTTGAAAAATTGAATCGACATTTGAGGGGATTTTCGCAATGCGTATTATTCTGCTTGGCGCTCCGGGCGCGGGTAAGGGAACTCAGGCTCAGTTCATCATGGAGAAATACGGTATTCCGCAAATCTCTACTGGTGACATGCTGCGTGCCGCTGTTAAATCTGGCTCCGAGCTGGGCAAACAAGCTAAAGACATCATGGACGCAGGCAAGCTGGTGACCGACGAACTGGTTATCGCGCTGGTAAAAGAGCGCATTGCTCAGGAAGACTGCCGCAATGGTTTCCTGCTGGACGGCTTCCCGCGCACCATTCCTCAGGCTGACGCCATGAAAGAAGCTGGCATCAACGTGGATTACGTGCTGGAGTTCGATGTACCGGACGAACTGATCGTTGACCGTATCGTTGGCCGTCGCGTGCACGCTGCCTCTGGCCGCGTTTACCACATCAAATTCAACCCGCCTAAGGTTGAAGGCAAAGACGACGTGACCGGCGAAGAGCTGACCACCCGTAAAGACGATCAGGAAGAAACCGTGCGTAAACGCCTGGTGGAATACCATCAGATGACCGCACCGCTGATCGGCTACTACTCCAAAGAGGCGCAGGCGGGTAACACCAAATACGCGAAAGTTGACGGCACCAAAGCCGTGGCTGACGTACGTGCAGAGCTGGAAAAAATCCTCGGCTAAGCGCACCTCTCTCACCCGGAGCCCCGGGTGAGAAAAATTCTCATCTTACCTATTACAGCAATGGGTTTCGTTTAAACGCATTTCCGCTACAATTGACAGCCTATCAAATGGTTAAGAGGCGTGAATGAGTCAGGCGAAAACCGGCATCCTGCTTGCCAATCTGGGCACCCCAGAAGCACCTACTCCAGCGGCGGTAAAACGCTACCTGCGACAATTTTTAAGCGACACGCGCGTCGTGGATACCCCAAGACTGCTGTGGTGGCCACTGCTGCGTGGTGTCATTCTGCCGATTCGTTCTCCGCGTGTAGCAAAGCTCTATCAGTCCGTGTGGATGGAAGAAGGCTCGCCGCTGATGGTCTACAGCCGTCGTCAGGAGAAGGCGCTGGCCGCCCGTCTGCCGGACATGCCCGTTGCGCTCGGTATGAGCTACGGTAAGCCATCCCTGGAAAGCGCCGTCGACTCTCTGCTGGCGCAGGGCGTTGAACACATTGTGGTGCTGGCCCTTTATCCGCAGTATTCGTGCTCCACGGTGGCTGCCGTCTGGGACGAACTGGCACGCATTCTGGCGACCCGCCGCCGTATACCGGGCATCACCTTTATCCGCGACTACGCCGATAACGAGCTGTACATTCAGGCGCTTGCCAGCAGCGCGCGCGCGTCGTTTGAAAAACACGGCGAGCCGGATCTGCTGCTGCTCTCCTATCACGGTATTCCGCAGCGTTTCGCGAACGAAGGGGACGATTACCCCCAGCGTTGCCGCGATACCACCCGCGAGCTGGTCTCCGCCCTCGGCCTGCCGCCTGAGAAGGTGATGATGACCTTCCAGTCGCGCTTCGGCCGTGAACCGTGGTTGACCCCGTATACTGATGAAACGCTAAAAATGCTGGGCGAGAAGGGCGTGAAGCACATTCAGGTTATGTCGCCGGGCTTCTCGGCGGATTGTCTGGAAACGCTGGAAGAGATTGCCGTCCAGAACAAAGAGTTCTTCATGGAGGCCGGCGGAACGAAATACGAATACATTCCTGCGCTTAACGACTCCCCTGAACACATCGATATGATGGTGTCACTGGTCACCACCCGCCGCTGATCGCGTTACGGGCCGGGTTTGTGCTACCATTCCCGGCCCGTATTCTTTGCACAGTTCAGACCATGAAATTTCCCGGTAAACGTAAGTCCAAACACTATTTCCCCGTCGATGCCCGCGATCCGCTGTTACAGCAAATTCAGCAGGAAAGCGAAACCAGCGCTGCCTGGGTGGTCGGTATCGATCAGACGCTGGTGGACATTGAAGCCAAAGTGGATGATGCGTTTGTCGCACGTTACGGTCTGAGCGCCGGGCACTCGCTGGTGATTGAGGATGACGTTGCCGAAGCGCTGTATCAGGAACTGATGCGCGAAAATCTTATCACCCACCAGTTTGCTGGCGGCACCATCGGTAACACCATGCACAACTACTCCGTTCTGGCAGACGACCGCTCGGTACTGCTTGGCGTGATGTGCAGCAATATCGAAATCGGTGGCTACGCCTACCGCTACCTGTGCAATACCTCCAGCCGCACCGATCTGAACTATTTGCAGGGCGTTGACGGGCCGATTGGTCGTTGCTTTACGCTGATAAGCGATTCCGGCGAGCGTACCTTTGCCATCAGCCCCGGCCATATGAACAAGCTACGCGCTGAAAGTATTCCGGAAGAGGTGATCGCGGGCGCGTCTGCGCTGGTGTTGACGTCTTATCTGGTGCGCTGCAAGCCGGGCGAACCAATGCCGGACGCAACCATGAAGGCAATTGAGTATGCGAAGAAATACAACGTGCCTGTGGTTCTGACGCTGGGCACCAAATTCGTGATTGCCGACAACCCGGAGTGGTGGCAGGCCTTCCTGAAAGAACACGTCTCGATTCTGGCGATGAATGAAGAAGAAGCCGAAGCGCTGACCGGCGAAAGCGATCCGCTGCTGGCGTCTGATAAGGCGCTGGACTGGGTGGATCTGGTGCTCTGCACCGCAGGGCCGGTCGGGCTGTACATGGCGGGCTTCACGGAAGAAGAGAGCAAGCGGAAAACCCAGCACCCGCTGCTGCCGGGCGCTATCGCCGAATTTAACCAGTACGAGTTCAGCCGCGCCATGCGTCATAAAGACTGCATCAACCCGCTGCGTATCTTCTCCCACATTGCACCGTATATGGGTGGCCCCGAGAAGATCATGAACACCAACGGCGCGGGCGACGGCGCGCTGGCCGCGCTGCTGCACGACATCACCGCTAACGCCTACCACAAAACCAATGTGCCGAATTCCAGCAAACACACCTTCAACTGGCTGACCTATTCCTCGCTGGCGCAGGTGTGCAAGTACGCGAACCGCGTGAGTTATCAGGTGCTGAACCAGCATTCACCGCGCTTAACGCGTGGGCTGCCGGAACGGGAAGACAGCCTCGAAGAGGCGTATTGGGACAGGTAAAAGAAGACCCCTCACCCTGGCCCTCTCCCCAAAGGGGAGAGGGAACTTGAACACCCTCTCCCCTTTGGGGAGAGGGCTGGGGTGAGGGGACCAGGCCGCACAAAATTTACCCCGTCACCGCCTCTTCAACCGGCGGCTTCGTCAGCATTGTCAGCATCGTATTCGCAATCTCACGCTCACCCATCACCACCTGATTCGCGCCGCGCTCGGTAATGTACTCCACTTCGTCATCATAATGGGCGCGGGCTATGATTTCGATATGCGGGCATTTTTCACGGGCTGTGGCGACAATCTCGCCAGCCTCGTAACCGTTCGGGATAGTGAGCAGCAGCCAGCGAGCGCAGTCCAGATGCGCCAGATTCATAATCTCTTCGTTAGCAGCGTTGCCCAGCACCGCGCGGATGCCGCGCTCGCGAAGCTCGTCGACGCGAGTGCGTGACGTTTCAATCACTACAAGTGGAATGCCCTGAGCCATCAGTTTTTCACCCAGCAGGCTGCCGACGCGGCCAAAACCGACCAGCAGCGCGTGGTTGCAGATATCCACCGGGATCTGTTTCTCTTCTTCTGTCGCCTCTTCCAGCGTCAGCTCTTCGAGGGTTTCGGTCTTCTCGAGATATTTCTCCAGCAGGGCAAACAATACCGGGTTCAACATGATGGAGAGGATCGCCCCCGCCAGCACCAGATTTTGCCCAGCCTGTGGCAGCAGATTCAGGGCCATTCCCAGACCAGCCAGAATAAAGGCGAACTCGCCAATCTGCGCCAGGCTGGCGGCGATGGTCAGCGCCGTGCGCGGCGAGTGACCGAACATCCGCACCAGGAAGAAGGCGGCAACGGACTTACCAAAGATGATGATTGCCAGCGTACCCAGCACGGCCAGCGGCTGCTGGATGAGGATCATCGGGTCGAACAGCATCCCGACGGAGACAAAGAACAGCACCGCGAACGCATCACGTAGTGGCAGAGTATCGTGCGCGGCACGGTGGCTCAGCTCGGACTCGTTCAGCACCATCCCGGCGAAGAACGCGCCCAGCGCAAAGGAGACGTCAAACAGCTCGACAGCGCCAAAGGCAATGCCCAGCGCCAGGGCAAGGACCGAAAGCGTGAACAGTTCACGCGAGCCGGTGGCGGCGCTGCGGGACATGATCCACGGCACCAGACGGCGGCCCACCAGCATCATGATGGCAATAAACGCCACAACCTTACCGATGGTAATGCTCATATCCAGCGCCAGCGAAGCGAAGCCGATATTCTCTTTCTCCATCATCCCGGCGACGGCGGGCAGCAGTACCAGCGTCAACACCATCACCAGATCTTCAACTATCAGCCAGCCAATCGCGATTTGCCCGCGCTGGCTGTCTATCAGCTGCCTCTCTTCAAGCGCGCGCAGCAGCACCACGGTACTGGCGGTTGAAAGACACAGCCCAAATACGATACCGGTCATGATTGACCAGCCCAGCACCGCCGAAAGCGCCATGCCCAGCAGCGTCGCCACCCCTATCTGGGCGATCGCTCCCGGTATGGCGATCGACTTTACCGCCATCAGATCCTTCAGGGAAAAATGCAGTCCGACGCCAAACATCAGCAGGATAACGCCCAGTTCCGCCAGCTCCGGTGCAAGTTTGGTATCTGCGACAAAACCCGGCGTAAAGGGTCCTGCCAGCACGCCCGCTAACAAATAGCCTACCAGGGGCGAAATACGCAGTTTGTTGGCAATCATGCCGAGGATAAAAGCGAGCACAAGTCCACCAACAATGGTGGTGATAAGCGGTGTGGCGTGGTGCATTCCGTCTCCTTTCGCGATGGGTGATCCATTTTTGGTGCAAATACCAAAAAGCCGATTAATAGTTTATGACAATTTTTACGCTTATGTTTATGAATAATTGTTGAAATCACAATAAAAAGGCAATAAGCACGAAAAAAGGCAGATTTTGATAAATTTGCTGAGGGGAGGGAGAGGAAAGCCTTATGGCATCAGGTTATCCGGCTGCCAAAGTTTAACTTTGGCAGCCGTGTAGTTACGCTTTATGACGGTTGTCAGGCAGGAATATGGTCAACATCCCCAGAAGTGGCAGGAAAGCGCAGATTTTATAGACCAGGAAGATGCTGGTGTGGTCTGCAACCATCCCTAACACGGCGGCGCCAAGGCCGCCCATGCCAAAGGCAAAACCGAAAAAGAGACCGGAAACCATACCGATACGTCCCGGCAGCAGCTCCTGCGCATAGACCAGAATGGCTGAAAACGCCGACGCGAGAATAAAACCTATAATCACTGTCAATATTCCGGTCCATTCCAGCGTTGCGTACGGTAAAACAAGCGTAAACGGCGCAACGCCGAGGATAGAGCCCCAAATCACATATTTACGTCCGATTTTATCTCCCACAGGGCCGCCAATCACCGTGCCTGCCGCCACCGCAAACAGGAAGGCAAAGAGATGGAACTGGGCGTTTTGTACCGATAATCCGAATTTTTGCATCAGATAGAAGGTGTAATAGCTGCTAATGCTCGCCATATAGAAATATTTCGAGAAAATCAGCACCAGCAGCACGCTGACGGCAAGGATCACCTTATTGCGCGGAAGGGGATTGGTTATCTTCGCGACAGGTTTTCCCTTATTTACGCGATGCTGCGCGGCATACCAGCGGCTGATTTGCGCCAGGACGACAATCGCCAGCAGCGCGGCCAGCACAAACCACGCCACGTTGCCTTTGCCGTAAGGCGCGATAATTACCGCCGCCAGCAGAGGACCGAGGGAGCTACCAAAGTTCCCCCCCACCTGGAACAGAGACTGCGCCAGCCCGTGGCGTCCGCCGGAGGCCATACGCGCCACGCGGGACGATTCCGGATGGAACACCGATGAACCGGTTCCTACCAGCGCCGCGGCAACCAGTACCGCCTCAAAGCTGCCCGCCATGGCCAGCAGCACCAGCCCGCTCAGGGTGAAGCACATCCCAATGGGCAGCGACCATGGCATCGGGTATTTGTCCGTCCAGTAGCCCACCACCGGCTGTAGCAGCGAAGAGGCCAGCTGGAAGGTCAGGGTAATCATCCCGATCTGCACGAAGGTTAATGAGAACTCAGACTGCAACAGCGGGTAGATCGCCAGAATCAGCGACTGGATCATGTCGTTGAGCAGATGAGAGAGACTGATTGCGCCTAATACTTTGAAGGAAGTGCGCGATTTCGGCGGCGACGCCGGAACGCCCTGAACAGGCTGGGTTGATTCACTGATTGCCATAAATACCACGTCAATTTGTAATTAGAGATGCAGGGAGTAATTATTATCCGACTAACATACTCGTCCGTGACATTTGAAGAAAGTCGCAATTCTGAAAACTTATTTGTCTATTCTTGTGAGTCACTGTAATTTTTGCGTTTGTCTATGGGTCAGGGAGAGAGAAGATGAAGTTAATAAAGCGTGGCGTCGCGCTGGCGCTCATCGCCGCATGGGGGCTGACAAGCCTGCCCGCGCAGGCGTATGAAAAAGATAAAACCTATAAAATTACCATTCTGCATACTAACGATCATCACGGCCATTTCTGGCGCAGCGAATACGGTGAATATGGCCTGGCGGCGCAAAAAACGCTGGTGGACGGCATTCGTAAAGAGGTCTCGGCTCAGGGCGGCAGCGTGCTGTTGCTGTCGGGCGGGGATATTAATACCGGCGTACCGGAATCTGATTTGCAGGATGCCGAGCCTGATTTCCGCGGCATGAATTTAATTGGTTACGACGCGATGGCGGTCGGAAACCACGAGTTTGATAACCCGCTGAGCGTATTGCGCCAGCAGGAAAAGTGGTCCAAATTTCCGTTCCTTTCCGCCAATATTTATCAGAAAAGCACCGGCGAGCGCCTGTTTAAACCGTGGGCGCTGTTTAAGCGTCAGGATCTGAAGATCGCGGTCATCGGCTTAACCACCGACGATACGGCCAAAATTGGCAACCCTGAATTTTTCACCGACATCGAATTCCGTAAACCGGCGGACGAAGCGAAGCTGGTGATCCAGGAGTTGCAGCAGAATGAAAAACCGGATGTGATTATCGCTACCACCCACATGGGGCATTACGACAACGGTCAGCACGGCTCTAACGCGCCGGGCGACGTGGAGATGGCGCGCAGCCTTCCTGCGGGCTCGCTGGCGATGATTGTGGGCGGTCACTCACAGGATCCGGTCTGCATGGCTTCTGAGAATAAAAAGCAGGTAGATTATGTGCCCGGCACGCCGTGCGCGCCGGATCGTCAGAACGGGATCTGGATTGTACAGGCCCACGAGTGGGGTAAATACGTAGGCCGTGCGGATTTCGAATTCCGTAACGGCGAGATGAAGCTGGTGCACTATCAGCTCATCCCGGTCAACCTGAAGAAGAAAGTAACCTACCCGGACGGCAAAAGCGAGCGGGTACTCTACACGCCAGAGATCGCTGAAAACCAGCAGATGCTCTCCCTGCTGACGCCGTTCCAGAGCAAAGGGAAAGCGCAGTTGGACGTGAAGATTGGCACGCTTAACGGACGACTGGAAGGGGACCGCAGCAAAGTCCGCTTCGTACAAACCAACATGGGGCGTCTGGTGCTGGCCGCGCAGATGGCGCGCACGAATGCGGATTTCGGCGTGATGAGCGGCGGCGGTATTCGTGATTCCATCGAAGGCGGAAACATCACCTATAAAGACGTGCTCAAAGTGCAGCCGTTTGGCAACGTGGTGGTGTATGCGGACATGAGCGGGAAAGAGGTGATTGAATACCTGACCGCCGTGGCGCAGATGAAGCCGGACTCCGGAGCGTATCCGCAGTTTGCTAACGTCAGCTTCGTCGCCAAGGACGGTAAGCTCAACGATCTCAAAATCAAAGGCGAACCTGTTGATCCGGCGAAAACCTACCGCCTGGCAACGTTAAGCTTTAACGCCACCGGCGGCGACGGCTATCCGCATATCGATAACAAACCGGGCTATGTAAATACCGGGTTTATTGATGCGGAAGTGTTAAAGCAGTTTATCCAGCAAAATTCACCGATTGACGTGAACGCGTATGAGCCGAAGGGCGAGGTGAGCTGGCAGTAGTGTTGTGCGGCCTGATGCCCTCACCCCAACCCTCTCCCACCGGGAGAGGGCGCGAACACAAAAAAACGGTAACGCCTGTTACCGTTTTGCTTTTACCTCGCAGCGCCACCGGGCAATTTTCTCAATCCCTGCGCGCAATATCCGCAAATTTCGCGTCCAGCATTTTCGCCAGATCGCCTGCGGCCAGTTCGATATCCAGCCCGCGTTTGCCGCCAGAAATATAGATCGTCTCAAATTCCTGCGAAGGCGCATCGATCAGGGTCGGCAGACGCTTTTTCTGGCCGAGCGGGCTGATCCCGCCGACCAGATAACCCGTAGTGCGTTGCGCAACCATCGGGTCTGCCATATCGACCTTTTTCGCTCCCAGCGCTTTGGCCACTTTCTTCAGATCAAGCTGTCCGGCGACGGGCGTCACTGCCACGGCGAGGTGCTTCATATCGCCATTCACCGCGACCAGCAGCGTTTTGTAAACCTGGTCCGCGTTCAGCCCCAGCTTGCGCACCACTTCATCACCAAAGTTGGTTTCGTTCGGATCGTGATCGTAGGTGTGGATCCGGAAAGAAATTTTGTTTTTTTCGAGTAATTTAACGGCGGGAGTCATGGCTATCCTTCTTACGACAGACGGTTCATGCCAGCAGCATACGCCTGACGTTTGTCTAAAAAATAGCACCATCTTGCGCAATAGTATTGGCAGTGATGGTTACTTTGAGCGACAATCGGCGTAGCCGAAGGTCACTTCGGTATAATAAAAACGATGAAATTCCTCTTTGACGGGCCAATAGAAATATTGGCCATTTTTTTATTTCAGCAGCGACGGCAAATTCCCTTCTCCGTACAAATGCAATGCGCCAACCGCGACAACATAACGACCGGCAGGCAGGGCATACAGCGTCTCCCGCCACGCCTGGTTGCGCGCGTTCATCAGCACATCATACAACGATTCACTGAACGTCGACGGTAACGCCAGCTTACCGTCTGCGGGCGGCGCATCCAGCCACCAGCCAATCATCGTTTGCAGCAGACGCGCGTTGGTGTGCCAGTGGGTCAGGGTATCATCCAGTAGCATCTTACCGTCATCAGGAAGCTGGCGAAGAAGCGCAATCTGGCTGTCCGTGCCTTCCAGTTCAATGACGGACAGGTTGCACGCCCGTGCCGCATTCAGCAGTTGATAATCGATACCGTAATCGCCGCGCAGCCCCAGGCGCTGCGCCTGGGTTGCCTGTAGCACCATGGCAATTTGCCACAGGGGCAGGGTGTCGAGCATTGAGAGCGAGACGCCGGACTCATCCGCAAGACGGGTAAGCTCAGCCAGCTGCGTCTCGTTAAGACGTTCAGCCAGGGGGCGGTCGCTTTCCAGCCCGGCAAACGGCGATTCATGGCCGGAGATGTCGGCTTCGACGATCAGCGCGTCGGCGCGCTTCAGTAGTTTAATCAGGCCGGAGGGCAGGGGGGACATGTCCTGCGTGCCCATATGAATGCTTCCCACCAGGTGCAGATGCTGCCCGCCCGGAAGCGAAATATCCATACCGGGCCAGGCATAACGGCGGGGAAAAAGGGCGCGAAACGATGTTTTTAGACGATTAAACAGACCCATACGCGCTCCATGATCGGAAAGGTTCATGCTAGCGCGTACGGGTACAAGGTTCAATCCTTCGGTTTAAACCGCAGCAGACGGTTAGCGTTGCTCACCACGGTAATTGACGAGAGCGCCATCGCCGCACCCGCAACAACCGGGTTCAGCAGGGTGCCGGTCAGCGGCCACAAAATCCCGGCGGCAATCGGAATGCCGAGCGAGTTATAGACGAAGGCCCCCAGCAGGTTCTGCTTCATGTTGCGCAACGTGGCTTTCGAAATCGCCAGCGCATCCGCCACGCCCATCAGGCTGTGGCGCATCAGGGTGATTGCCGCGGTTTCAATGGCGACATCGCTCCCGCCGCCCATCGCAATACCTACGTCAGCCTGCGCCAGCGCCGGGGCGTCGTTGATGCCGTCGCCGACCATCGCCACCTGACGACCATCACGTTGCAATTTCCTGATGGCGTCCGCTTTGCCATCTGGCAGTACGCCGGCTATCACCTCATCAATCCCGGCTTCTCTGGCGATGGCGTTAGCGGTAGTCGGGTTATCACCGGTTAACATCACCAGGCGATAGCCCGCGTGGTGCAGGCGTTGCAAGGCATCCACGCTGTCCTGGCGTAACGGATCGCGTACGGCCAGCAGCGCCGCCACCTGACCATCCCTCGCCAGCAGAACCGGCGTCGCGCCCTGAGAGGCCTGCGCGTTCAGCTCAGCGTCCAGCGCGGACGTATCGACACCGTGTTCAGTTAGCAGTGCCTGGTTACCCAGCAGCAGCGTATGGCCTTCTGCTTCACCGCTGACACCTAAACCGCGCAGGGTGCGGAAGTTGCTTACCTGCGGCAGGCGGGCATCACCGGCTTTCTCAAGGATGGCGCGCGCCAGCGGGTGACTGGAGCCTTGTTCCAGCGCGGCGGCCAGGCGCAGGGCATCCGTCTCCGTACAGCCAATGGTATTAACGGCCACTACCTGCGGTTTGCCCTCGGTGAGCGTGCCGGTTTTGTCAAAGACGAGGGTGTCCAGCGTGCTTGCCCGTTGCAGGGCGTCAGCATCACGGACCAGTACGCCAAATTCGGCGGCGCGTCCGACGCCAGAGATAATCGACATCGGCGTGGCCAGACCAAGGGCACAAGGGCAGGCGATGATCAGTACCGTGGTGGCGATCACCAGGGTGTAGACAATCTGCGGCGCCGGGCCGAAGAAATACCAGATTGCCGCGCTCAGCAGGGCAATACCGACCACCACTGGCACAAAAATGGCGGAGATTTTATCGGCAAGCTGACCAATTTCCGGCTTACTGCTCTGCGCCTGGCGGACCATCCGAATGATGCGTGACAGTGTGGTATGGCTGCCAACGGCGCTGGCGCGGAACAGCACGCTGCCGTCCTGTACCACCGTACCCGCATGCACCGCATCGCCCTGAGATTTCTGCTGGGGGATCGGCTCACCGGTTAGCATGGCTTCATCAAGCCAGGCATCGCCCTGGGTGATTTCACCGTCGACGGGTACGCGGTCGCCGGTGGTGAGACGCAGCGTCATACCGGGTTGCACCTCTGAGAGAGGAACGTTTTTTTCCCCATCGTCGGTGACCACGCGGGCCGTCGGCGGGGTTAAATCGAGTAATCTCTCCAGCGCTTTCGACGAGCGCTGACGCGCGCGGGCTTCGAGCATATGGCCTAAGTTAATCAGACCTATAATCATCGCGCTCGCTTCATAATAGAGATGGCGCGCCTCCATCGGGAACCACTGCGGCCAGACGTTAACGCTCATCGAATACAGCCACGCAGCGCCCGTCCCGAGCGCGACCAGCGTGTCCATCGTCGCGGTGCGGTTTTTCAGGCTCTTCCAGGCGCTGGTATAGAAATGTCCGCCTGCAAACACCATCACCGCAAGGGTAATCAGACCAATCACTAGCCACAGGGTGCGGTTGTCTGCGGTGACCATCATGTTGTCACCCATCATGCCCCACACCATCACCGGAATACCGACCAGCAGGGCGACGATCGCCTGCCAGCGGAAGCGCTTCATGGTGGCGACAGCCGTTTCCTGCTGGCGCTCGCGGCGCTCGGCATCATCTTCGATGGCCTCCGCCCCGTAGCCCGCTTTCTCCACGGCCTGCACTAAATCTGCGGCGGAGGCACTGCCCATCACCAGCGCAGTACGCTCCGCCAGGTTTACCCGTGCCTGTGCGACGCCCGGTACCGCCTGTAAGGCGTTTTGTACCCGGGAGACACAGCTGGCGCAGCTCATGCCGTTGATCAGCAGCTGTTGGCTGTCATCAATATCATCAGCTACCGGAAGCTCAGGAGTGGCCGCTGTCAGTGCTTCCGACGGGGATGATGACTCTGCCAGCGGTTTAGCCTTTGGGTGGCTTAACTCCGCCCCGTAACCGGCCTGTTTAATGGTATCAATCAGCGCGTCGGCGCTGGCGCTGCCGGTCACGGCGGCATGATCGATAGTCACCTCAGCGCTTTCCACATCAGGACGCTGCTCCAGGCTTTCTTTAACACGTTTGACACAGTGGCCGCAGGAGAGGCCGTCCAGTGTCAGGTCAATAGTGTGAGACATAACAAAACTCCCGTATAATGTTCTGGTCAATTGTTGACCTTCACTCTGCTTTTCGCTAACTGTTATGAAGGTTAAACCTTCCATCAAGGGGAAGGTCAAGGGGGAAATGTGAATATCAGCGATGTTGCGAAAAAAACCGGCTTAACCAGCAAAGCGATTCGCTTTTATGAGGAAAAAGGGCTGGTGACGCCACCGTTGCGCAGTGAGAACGGCTACCGCAGCTATACGCAGCTGCATCTTGATGAACTGACGTTACTGCGCCAGGCAAGACAGGTAGGATTTAACCTTGAAGAGTGCGGCGAGCTGGTTAACCTGTTTAACGATCCGAAACGCCACAGTGCCGACGTGAAAAAACGTACGCTGGAAAAAGTGGCGGAGATCGAACGCCATATCATCGAATTACAGGCGATGCGTGAGCAACTGCTACAGCTGGCAGAATCCTGCCCGGGAGATGACAGCGCCGAGTGCCCGATTATCGACAATCTTTCCGGCTGCTGCCACCGTAAAACCCACGCCTAACAGGCTTTAACCCGCAGGGTAATGCCTTCTACCGCAATGACCTCAACCCGCGTGCCGGCGCTGAGGTCATCATCGGCCACTACCGGCCATGAACTGTCCCCCACGCGCATATGACCGCGTCCGTTGATCAGCGCGTTATCAAGCGTAAAACGTTTACCCACGATCTGCTGCCCACGCTGATTGAGATGCGCGTCGACCGGCTTCTGCGCCTTCACCCGTTTGTTCAGCCAGCGCCACCACAGCCAGGCGGCCAGCAGCGTCAGCACGGCAAACAGTGCGCCCTGCCACTCCCAGCCGACAGGCAGCAGCCAGACGACCAGCCCGGTAATCACAGCGGCAACACCGCTCCACAGCAGATAACCGTTGCCGCCAAGCATCTCGGCGGCCAGCAGCAAGCCGCCAAGGCTTAGCCAGAACGCATGAGGATGTGCAACGATGAGCTCAATCATTTTTTACGCTCGTTTCCGCCGTCTTTGATCAACTCGGCAATTCCGGCGATAGATCCCATCAGACTGCTGGCATCCAGCGGCATCATCACCACTTTGCTGTTGTTCGCAGAGCCGATCTCCTTCAGCGCATCGGTATATTTTTGCGCGACGAAGTAGTTCACAGCCTGGATATCCCCGGCGGCAATCGCCTCGGAAACCATTTGCGTCGCGCGGGCTTCCGCTTCTGCCGAACGTTCACGCGCTTCTGCCTGGAGGAAGGCAGACTGACGGTCGCCCTCGGCTTTCAGGATCTGCGACTGTTTTTCCCCTTCCGCTTTCAGGATCTCGGCCTGACGCACCCCTTCGGCTTCAAGAATATAGGCGCGTTTGGTACGCTCGGCCTTCATCTGCGCGTTCATGGAAGCAATCAGCTCTGCCGGTGGGCGCACGTCGCGGATCTCAATGCGGGTCACTTTGATCCCCCACGGATTGGTGGCTTCATCAACAATGTGCAGCAGGCGGGTATTAATGCTGTCGCGCTGGGAGAGCATTTCGTCCAGCTCCATCGAGCCAAGCACGGTACGGATGTTGGTCATCGTCAGGTTGACGATCGCCAGCTCCAGGTTGCTCACCTCATAGGCCGCTTTCGGCGCATCAATCACCTGAATAAAGCACACCGCATCGATGGTGACGTTGGCGTTATCCTTGGAGATGACTTCCTGGGAAGGAATATCCAGCACCTGCTCCATCATGTTGATTTTACGCCCAATTCTGTCCATGAAGGGGACGATCAGGCTTAAACCCGGCTGAAGGGTATTGGTGTAGCGACCGAAACGTTCGACGGTCCACTGGTAACCCTGCGGAACAATTTTGACGCCTGCGCCCACGATAACCAGCGCAACGAAAATAAGGACAGGAACAACGATGAGCATAAAAACCTCCTGTTTTGCATGCCGTAACGAGAAAAATTGCGTATTTGTTGAACGTAAGTATATCGGTTAACGGGCGGGATTTCGCCCCTGTAAAGAGGTGGGAACCGGACTGGTAAAATTAAAACGCCCCGCCAGGAGAGCGGGGCGCATAGCGTTACTCTTCAGACCAGGTATAGCTGAAGTCGGTGATAAACCCATCCCCGGCGTCAGCGATGGCTTTCGATAAGCCCTGATAGTATTTTTCCAGGCCGATGGCCTCTATCTGCTGGATCTGCTCGCGAATGGGCGCGCAGAACAGTACTGCATTGCCCGCTCCGACACGTTTGTTGTTCGGCGGCAGATCGCCGGTAATCCCCTTAAACCAGGTTCTGATCCCTTGCTTTAAGCTGTGCGGCGCTTTTGCAAGATCCTTCTGGCCTGTCAGCACCTGTAAGGTGGGGAACTCATTTGCATTGACGGCGGTTTTCATGCGTGCAAAGAACGCGGTAAAAAGCTCAAAAGAGCCGAGATCCGTGACGCGAGGCTTGGTGGTTTTTCCGTTTTTATTGCCCATTTTTCCGGCAGGGGCTGTAGGCGCCGGAACCACATTGACCTTATGCAGATCCAGACCAAACAGCAGATTGCAGTGCGCCCGGCGCTCTTTAAGCGGGTAGGACATTAGCACGTCAATAAACGCTGTCGCCTTCACATCGGCCAGGTCATGGTTAATCAGCCATTGCGAGCGGGCAAATTCCGCGGGGGAAACGAACCAGTCCGGCACCTCAGTAAAGCGTCTGGATTTACCCTTGCCGTCAAACTCGAGAAAGTAAGCCCCATCATCGAAAGCAAAATAGCAGTTTTTAAAGCTTCCGATCGTGGTGTTAACGATGAGCGCCTTCTTAACAAAATCGACCACCTCTGCACCCATGACAAAACGCGTGAGTTCAGAAGAATTGATGACTTCCATTAATGTTTCCACATCTGGAACACCAGGCTTCAGGGAAGAGAACTCATAAAAGATATGTGTCATGTTGCTGACTTCCTGTAGTTATAGAGGTGACAATTACCGAACAAAAAGTTTAACACTTGCGATAGGTTAAGGCTATTCGCGCAGCGTAGCGGAAAGGATTATGCTAAAGGCTGTTCTTATCACAGCGGTTAACGGAATCGGAATGAATAATAAAAAAAATCTTCTGGATATCAGGGATGTTGGCTTTCGTGTGGGTGATAACACCATCCTTCAGCACGTCGATTTTTGTCTTTCTCCGGGCGAATTTAAACTCATAACCGGCCCCTCCGGCTGCGGCAAAAGCACCCTCCTGAAAATCGTGGCTTCGCTACTGAGTCCAACGGAGGGAACCATCCTGTTTGAAGGGAAAGATATCGCCACGCTTACACCGGAAAGCTATCGCCAGCAGGTGTCATACTGCGTGCAAACGCCATCCCTGTTTGGCGACACGGTGTACGACAATCTGGTTTTCCCCTGGCACATCCGCAACCAAACGCCCGATCCGAAAAAGTTTGCGGACGATCTGACCCGTTTTGGGCTTCCGCCGGAGACGCTGACCAAATCGACTGCCGAACTGTCAGGCGGGGAAAAGCAGCGCGTCTCGCTGATCCGTAACCTGCAATTCCTGCCGAAGGTGCTTTTGCTGGATGAAATCACCAGCGCGCTGGATGACGCTAACAAGCGCAACGTCAATGAGATTATTCATCGCTACGTCCGTGAACAGGATATTGCCGTGCTGTGGGTGACGCACGATTCAAACGAAATTAGCCATGCGGATGATGTCATCACGCTCAGGCCGCAGGGCGGGAAAATGGAGGAGGCTCACCGTGGGTGAACATAACATAACCAACGAATCGCTGGCGCTGTCGATGGTCCTGGTGCTGGTGGCGATTGTGGTCAGCTACCGGGAGAAGCTGGGGCTGGAAAAAGATATTCTGTGGAGTATCGTTCGCGCGGTCATTCAGCTCATCATCGTCGGCTATGTGCTGAAATACATCTTCAACGTCAATCATGCCGTGCTGACCCTGTTGATGGTACTGTTTATCTGCTTTAACGCGGCATGGAACGCGCAGAAACGCAGTAAATACATCGATAAAGCGTTCCTCTCGTCGTTTATTGCCATCACCACCGGGACCGCGTTAACGCTGGCGGTACTGGTGCTCTCCGGCTCGATAGAATTTACGCCGATGCAGGTGATCCCCATTTCCGGGATGATTGCGGGCAATGCGATGGTGGCGGTCGGGTTATGCTACAACAATCTGGGGCAACGCTTCAGCAGTGAACAGCAACAGCTTCAGGAGAAGCTAAGCCTGGGCGCGACACCGAAGGTGGCCTCGGCGCGGTTGATCCGCGACAGCATTCGTTCTTCGCTGATCCCAACGGTGGATTCCGCCAAAACCGTGGGTCTGGTGAGCCTGCCGGGCATGATGTCGGGGCTGATTTTTGCCGGTATCGATCCGGTAAAAGCGATTAAATACCAGATTATGGTGACGTTTATGCTGCTCTCTACGGCGAGCCTGTCGACGATTATTGCCTGCTATCTGACCTATCGGAAGTTTTACAACGCGCGCCACCAGCTGGTGGTGACGCAGTTGAAAAAGACGGGGTAATATCGGCTTTTGTAGACCCGGCAAGCGTTAGCGCCACCGGGCATTTTTGTTAGTAAAGCAATGCGTACAGCTGACGACGATACTTAGACGCCAGCGCGTCACCGGTGCCGAGCGCGGCCAGGATCTCCTGGAACATCTTTCGCGCCTGACCGTCTGCGGCGCCCAGGTCCTTCTGAAGGTGGCTAAACAGCAGCTCCAGCGCCTCTTCATTACGCCCCACCTGATGAAGCTGAAGCGCCAGCTGGCTTGCCAGCGCGGCATCCGCCGGGTTGTCCGCAACCTGCTGCTGAAGTTGCTGAATTTCAGGGGTATCCGCCGCCTGTTTCAGCAGGTCAATCTGCGCCACCAGGCCCTGATAGCGGGTGTCCTGATCCTGCATCGGCACCGTTTTCAGCACGGCTTCCGCGTCTTCGGGGCGGTGCAGCGCAATCTGGGTCTCTGCCAGCAGCAGACCAATCTGGCTGTTCTGGTTCGACAGCTGCCACGCGTCTTTTAACAGAGGCAGCGCCTCGTTGTACTTGCCTTCCTGCATCAGCGCCATGGCTTCCTGCGCTTTCAGCTCTTCTTCGCGCGGCAGGACTTTATCCAGCAGGGCGCGGATCGCCTCTTCCGGCTGCGGCCCCTGGAAGCCATCCACCGGCTGACCGTTCTGGAACAGGTAGACGGTTGGGATCGCACGCAGGCCAAACTGGGAAGCCACCATCGGTTCGGCGTCACAATCCAGCTTCGCCAGAATGAATTGACCGTTGTACTGCGCGGCAAGGCTTTCCAGGACCGGCGTCAGCTGCAGGCAGTGTTGGCTGCGTTCAGACCAGAAGTAGAACAGCACCGGTGTAGTCATTGACTGTTCGAGTGTCTGTTGCAGGTTAGCTTCAGTTATGTTGACGATATTCTGTACGGACATGCGGCATTCTCTTTTATCGGTTTACTCTTTACATGGGGGTAAGCGTCGTCGCTTCAACTCAACCCTGCAAAATTTTGTCCATCATCCGCCCCGGCAGCAGGCGTTTCAACCAGCCGACGGCATGGGTCACCAGCGTCACCGGATAGCGCATTTTAGGGGTATCGCTCTCAAATGCGTGGCGCACTTTGGCAACCACGGCTTCTGGCCCAAGCGTAAAACGCGCCGCGATACCGGGATTTTCGACCGGTTGGTCCGCCTGCGTCTGGTTAACGTTTTCCGTAAAGCGGGTGCGGATGGGGCCCGGTTCAATCAGGCTGACCTTAATGCCGCTGTGGCGCAGCTCCATGCGCAACGCATCGGACCAGGCTTCAAGCGCATATTTACTGGCAGCGTAAGCCCCGCGTCCCGGCGTGGAGATCAGGCCCATCACCGAGGAGGTCATGACAATCCGCCCTTCGCCGTGCGGCAGCATGGCGGGGAGAAGGCGCATGGTGAGCTGATGCGCCCCAAAAAAGTTTGCGGAGAACTGCTGCTCCAGCTGTTCCCGCGAGAGGGTCTGTAGCGGGCCGTATACGCCATAGCCCGCATTGTTAAACAGACCGTAAAGACGGTTGCTGGTCAGGGCGATAACCTCATCGGCGGCCTGCTCCACGCTCTCTGGCGAATCGAGATCCAGCAGAATGCCGGTAAATCCCAGCCCTCGCATGCGTTCTACATCCTCGGGTTTGCGGCAGGCCGCCAGCACCCAAAACCCCTGACGTTTCAGTTCAAGGGCGCTCTCAAGGCCAATTCCGCTGGAACATCCTGTTATTAAGACCGATTTTTGCATAACTTTACCTGTCAGGTTCTCAGCTGTTTGACGAGTCATGTTTTACTAAAGGAGCCAGCCGGGTTGCCATCCAGTCGGCAATGAACGGCTGGGCATCGCGATTGGGGTGAATGCCATCATCCTGCATCCACTGGGGTTTCAGATAGACCTCTTCCATGAAAAATGGCAGCAGCGGAATATCAAACTCTTTGGCAAGCTTAGGATAGATCGCGCTAAACGCCTCATTATACCGACGGCCGTAGTTAGCGGGCAGGCGAATTTGCATCAGCAGCGGCTGGGCGTTAGCGGCCTTAATGGTCTGCAAAATAGTCCGCAGCGTTTGCTCCGTTTGCTGTGGCTGGAAGCCGCGCAAACCATCATTACCGCCCAGTTCGACCAGCACCCAACGCGGTTGATGCTGCTTAAGCAGGGCAGGCAGGCGCGATAAGCCTTGCTGCGACGTATCGCCGCTGATGCTGCCGTTAACGACAGACGCCCGGGACTGCCATTTATCATTGAGCAGGGCGGGCCAGGCCGCACTGGCCGCCATACGATAGCCCGCGCTCAGGCTATCTCCCAGAATCAATAACGTGTCCGCAGCCGCCGCGCGGAAGGTCATCAGCATCAAAAACAGGAAGGGCAAATGCCAGCGGAAAACATTGTTGAAGTTCATCGTCTTAAGAAGTCCGTCGGTCAGGGAGAACACGAGCTTTCCATCCTCACCGGAGTTGAACTCGTTGTCAAACGTGCCGAAACCATCGCCCTGATTGGCGAATCCGGTTCCGGTAAGTCCACGCTGCTGGCCATTCTCGCCGGGCTGGACGATGGCAGCAGCGGGGAAGTGAACCTGGTCGGCCAGCCCCTCCACGCGCTTGATGAAGAGGCGCGCGCCGCGCTGCGTGCCCGGCATATCGGGTTTGTCTTTCAGTCATTCATGCTGATCCCAACCCTCAACGCGCTGGAAAACGTTGAGCTGCCCGGCCTGCTGCGCGGTGAAAATACCCGCGAAAGCCGCGATCACGCCAAAGCGTTGCTGGAACAGTTGGGGCTGGGAAAACGTCTCGACCACCTTCCGGCACAGCTTTCCGGCGGTGAGCAGCAGCGCGTGGCGCTGGCCAGGGCGTTTAACGGGCGCCCGGAAGTGCTGTTTGCCGATGAGCCCACGGGCAATCTCGACCGTAAAACCGGGGACAAAATTGCCGATCTGCTGTTTTCACTCAACCGCGAACACGGCACCACGCTGATTCTGGTTACCCACGACCCGCAGTTGGCCGCCCGCTGCGACCGCCGCCTGCGGCTGGTGAACGGTGTTCTTCAGGAGGAAGCATGATTGCCCGCTGGTTCTGGCGCGAATGGCGCTCGCCCTCGCTGCTGATTGTCTGGCTGGCGTTGAGCCTGGCGGTGGCCTGCGTGCTGGCGCTCGGCAGCGTCAGCGATCGTATGGAGAAAGGGCTTAGCCAGCAGAGTCGGGAATTTATGGCGGGGGACCGGGCTCTGCAAAGTTCTCGCCCCGTGCCGCCGGGCTGGATTGAGGAAGCGCGCAAAGAGGGGCTGAAGGTGGGAGAGCAAATCACCTTCCAGACCATGACCTTTGCGGGCGACACGCCACAGCTTGCCAGCGTAAAAGCCGTGGATGACATCTACCCGATGTATGGTGACTTACAAACCAGTCCGCCGGGGCTAAAACCGGCCTCCGGTACGGTATTGCTGGCTTCGCGTCTGATGGCGCTGCTGAACCTGAAACCCGGCGACAGTATCGACGTCGGCGACGCGACCCTCAAAATTGCCGGGGAAGTGGTGCAGGAACCCGACTCCGGATTTAATCCGTTCCAGCTCGCGCCGCGCCTGCTGATGAACACCGCTGATGTGGCGAAAACCAACGCCGTCCAGCCGGGTAGCCGCGTCACATGGCGCTATAAGTTTGGCGGGACGCCTGCTCAACTGGAGGCGTATGAAAAATGGCTCCTGCCTCAGCTCAAGGCGGAACATCGCTGGTACGGGCTGGAGCAGGATGACGGGGCGCTCGGCAAATCCCTCGAGCGTTCTCAGCAGTTTCTGTTGCTGTCGGCGCTGTTAACCCTGCTGCTGGCCATTGCGGCCGTTGCCGTGGCAATGGGGCACTACTGCCGCAGCCGTTACGATCTGGTGGCGATACTCAAAACCCTCGGCGCGGGCCGGGCACAGCTGCGCAAGCTGATTGTCGGCCAGTGGCTGATGGTGCTGGCGCTGTCGGCTCTGACCGGCGGGGCGATAGGGCTGCTGTTTGAAAAGCTGCTGATGGTGCTGCTCAAACCGGTACTCCCTGCCGCGCTGCCGCCCGCCAGCCTCTGGCCGTGGCTATGGGCAATCGGCGCGATGACGGTGATTTCGCTGTTGGTAGGGTTACGCCCCTACCGGCTGCTGCTCGCCACCCAGCCGCTGCGCGTGCTGCGCCGGGATGTGGTGGCCAGCGTCTGGCCGCTGAAGTTCTATCTGCCGGTGATTATTGCGGTGGCAGTCGGGCTGTTGGCCTGGCTGATGGGCGGCAGTACGCTGCTGTGGGCGGTGCTGGCGGGCGCGGTGGTGCTGGCGCTGCTGTGCGGCGTGGTGGGCTGGCTATTGCTCAATCTTCTCAAAAAGCTGACGGTGAGATCGCTGCCGGTGCGGCTGGCGGTTAACCGACTGCTGCACCAGCCGTGGTCCACGCTCAGCCAGCTCTCGGCATTTTCGCTGTCGTTTATGCTGCTGGCGCTTCTGCTGGTGCTGCGCGGGGATCTGCTGGATCGCTGGCAGCAGCAGCTTCCGCCGGAAAGCCCGAACTATTTCCTGATCAACATTGCTCCCGAACAGGTGACGCCGCTGAAGGGGTTCCTGTCTGAGCATCACATTATTCCGGAATCGTTCTATCCGATCGTGCGCGCCCGCCTGACGCAGATCAACGGCCAGTCCACGGAGGGAAATAAGGATGAATCGCTCAACCGCGAACTCAACCTGACCTGGCAGGCGAAACGTCCGGACCATAACCCGATCGTTGCCGGCACCTGGCCGCCGAAAGCGGGGGAAGTGTCGATGGAGGAGGGGCTGGCGACACGCCTGAACGTGAAGCTCGGCGATAGCGTGACCTTTACCGGTGATACCCAGGATTTCACCGCCAAAGTCACCAGCCTGCGCAAAGTGGACTGGGAAAGCCTGCGGCCAAACTTCTTCTTCATCTTCCCGCCGGGCGCGCTGGACGGACAGCCCCAGAGCTGGCTGACCAGCTTCCGCTGGGAAAACGGTAACGGCATGCTGACGCAGCTTAACCGGGAGTTCCCGACGGTGAGCCTGCTGGATATCGGCGCGATCCTCAAACAGGTCGGGCAGGTGCTGGAACAGGTGAGCCGCGCCCTGGAGGTGATGGTGGTGCTGGTGACCGTCTGCGGCCTATTGCTGCTGCTGGCGCAGGTGCAGGTCGGCATGCGTCAGCGTCATCAGGAGCTGGTGGTCTACCGCACGCTGGGGGCCAGTAAACGGCTGCTGCGCGCCACGCTGTGGAGCGAATTTGCCCTGCTCGGGCTGGTGGCGGGCCTGGTGGCGGCCATCGGGGCGGAAACCGCACTGGCGGTGCTTCAGACGAAAGTCTTTGATTTTCCATGGGAGCCTGACTGGCGGCTGTGGCTCACGCTGCCTGTCTGCGGCGCGGTGCTGCTGTCCCTGTGCGGTGGCTGGCTCGGGACGCGGCTGTTGAAAGGTAAAGCGCTGTTCCGCCAGTTTGTCAGCTAGTTTACTTGCGTGATGATGACGCACCGGCATTTCTGCTGGTGTGTCATCACTTAATAGCACAAATCGTTAATGCCCATGCATTTAGTAGCACAAAACATTAAAAACCCGCCCACACAGCCCGAATTTTTCCGGTTAATATTCACCAGCTAAATATTTAGCAGCGTGTCTATCAAGGAAAAAGAATGACTATAAGAAAAACAGCGCTGGCGACAACGATCGGCGCAGCAGTGGCATTGGCTTCTTTCGCATCTCAGGCGGAAATCACCCTTCTGAAACAGGATCCGCAGGCGGGAAACCCGCTGAGCCGTCTGAACTTCACCGTTGGCGGCAGCATCCGTCCTCAGTTCCAGAACATGACCGGTGACGACGGCAAAAACGGCTACAAGCGTAACGGCTTTGACGGCGGTACCCGTTTCCGTTTCGCGGCAGACTACTACCTGTTCGATGACATCAGCTGGATCACCTACTACGAGCTGGGTGTGAACATTCCGGCGCAGTTTAACTGGGATAACCACTACGCCGACGGCGCGCACGATACTTCACGCCGTATGCTCTACACCGGTCTGAAGAGCGACACCTGGGGTACGCTGACCTTCGGCCAGCAGAACAGCGTGTACTATGACGTGGTGGGCGCGAAAACCGATATCTGGGACTACGACATGATTGGTCAGGCGTCGGGTAACGGGATCAACGGCGACTACGACGGCTCTTACCGTTCACGCCAGATGCTGAAGTACAAGAAAACCGTGGGCGATGCTGACATCTACGCCTCTTACCTGTTTGAAGACAGCGAATACCTGCCGGGCAACGGCCTGCGCTACAAGCGTAAAGGCGGCGGTTCACTGGGTATCGATTACCACCTGACCACCGATCTGACCTGGGGCGCAGCGTGGAACTACACCCGCGCGGACATGCGTAATCCGGACAACGGCGACAGCAAATCCTACGACCAGAACATTCTCGGCACCGCACTGAGCTGGACGCCGGATAACTGGACCTTCTCCGCAGGCGGCGGCTGGTATCAGAACTTCATGACCACCAAAAAAGTGTCCGTTAACGACTACTTCGCCGGTGATGCATGGGGTATTGAATACTTCGCAGGGTACAAATTCCCGGTCGGTCAGTATGCGGTGAAATCCATTCAGCCTTACTTCATGGGCGACCGCATTGAGTACGTGAACGGCCGTAACTACCAGCGCATCGACAACGGCGTGGGTATCAGCTTCCAGCTGGACTACGGTTTCCGCGTGGATTACGAACACGTGTTCACCTCCAGCACCGACAACCTGGGCGACATGAACCTGGTGCGTCTGCGTTACGACTTCTAAGTGGTTTGTTCCCCGGTGGCGCTGCGCTTACCGGGGCTACAAAAGCACGCGTAGGCCGGGTAAGGCGTAGCCGCCACCCGGCTTTTTTCAGCGATCAAGCCATTCGGCAATGTCTTCAAACGTCCCGCGATATACAATTTTCTCCGCCTTTTTCTCCAGCTGATAGCCGTACATCGGATCGTAATAGCACGCGTAGGCCGGGTAAGGCGTAGCCGCCACCCGGCTTTTTTCAGCGATCAAGCCACTCGGCAATTTCTTCGTACGTCCCGCGAAAAACAATCTTCTCCGCTTTCTTCTCCAGCTGATAGCCGTACATCGGGTCGTAATAGTCCTTCAGCAGCGGCACAAGCCAGCTGAAGTGCGCGTCAGTGCTTCCAGAGCGCTGTTGTTCCAGCAGCGCGGAATCTAATAGCGCGGTAAATTCCGCGAATCGTTGCAGCCCCAGACGACGGCGGATGGCGAACAGGCCGTGATGCAGGTATTCGCTGTAGGCTTTCCAGCCCGCTTCTTCACCGTAGGCGGCAGAAAAGTCGGCCCACATGTGGTCGAAATACTCTTCGCGCAGGCGCTCAAGACGGATCTCAAACGGATCTTCGACCACCACGACAGGCGCTTCCGCCATGCGGTCGCGCAGGCACTCCGGCAGGTGGTTAGAGCCAATCATCCGGCCCTCATCCTCCAGTACCCAGCGCGCGGCATCTTTTTTTAGCAGCTCGACGGCAAGGTGATTCTCGAAGCTCGCCTGAGAAAGTTGCGGGGTGAGCGTGCGGCCAAATGACGAGCCGCGATGGTGCGCCAGCCCTTCCAGATCGATGCCCTGCGCATGCTGCTTCACCAGCAGCGTTTTGCCGTTTCCGGTACAGCCACCGATAAGCACCATCGGTTTTTGTGACTGCTCAATCGTCACCTGAATTGCCGTCTGGCGCAGGGCCTTATAGCCGCCGCGGATCAGCGGATAATCGATTCCCGCCTCTTTAAGCCAGGCCTGGGAGATATGTGAGCGCTGGCCACCGCGCGCGCAGCAAAGGTAGCCCTCAGGATGGGCCAGGCTGGCTTCGCGCCAGGCGTTGATGCGCGCCTCTCGCGTCTCGCCGTTGACCAGGCTATGGCCGAGCGTCAGTGCGGCGTCCGGACCCTGGCGTTTATAGCAGGTGCCGACGGCGGCACGCTCGTCGTCGTTCATTAAGGGCAGGTTGAGTGCGGCGGGCATCGCACCCTGGACAAATTCGATCGGCGCGCGAACGTCGATTAAAGGGGTATCGGACGCGAGGATCGCGCGATAGTCCGTTCCATCGTTCATGGTGGTTCCAGAAGAAAGCTAAGCAGCAATGGGCGGGAATTGTACGCCGGGGAAGGGGAAGGTCAACTCCCCGGCGGGGGTTACTTACTTCAGTTTTGACTGCGCCCAGACAATCCCGCTCGCGTATTCTGGCGGCAGCAGGGGAACAATCGCTTCCAGCGTGGCGCTCAGGCGGTCCGTGTCGGTATCGTTCAGGTTCAGGTGGCCGACCTTACGACCCGGGCGCACCGCTTTGTCGTACCAGTGCAGGTGCACCAGCGGCAGCTTCAGCCAGTCGTAGTTCAGATCGGTGCCGATCAGGTTGATCATCACCGACGGGCTGGTCACCACCGGCTGCGGCAGCGGCAGGTCAGTGATGGCGCGCAGGTGCAGCTCGAACTGGCTGATGGAGGCACCGTTTTGCGTCCAGTGGCCGCTGTTGTGCACGCGCGGCGCAAGTTCGTTGATCAGCAGACCCGATGGCGTGACGAAACACTCCATCGCCATTACGCCCACATAGCCCAGCTCATGCATGATGGCAAAGAGCATCTCTTCCGCCTGCGCCTGCTGGTCAGCATTGGCCTGCGGGAAGGCGACGCTGGTGCGCAGAATCCCGTCCTGATGCAGGTTATGCGTTAGCGGGTAAAAAACGGTGTGCCCGTCATGCCCGCGCGCGCCCACCAGCGACACTTCACCGCTGAAGTTTATGCCCTGCTCAACGATGCACTCGCCGTAGCAGTCGTCCGGCAGCTCGGCGGTGTCGTTCGCGCGCAGGCGCCACTGCCCGCGACCGTCGTAGCCGCCGACACGACGCTTCACGATCGCCAGATCGCCCAGCATGGCGAAGACGTCATTCCACTCGCTTTTGTCGGACAACAGCTGCCACGGCGCGGTCGCAAGGCCGAGCTTGTCGAACAGCTGCTTTTGCGTGAGACGGTCGGCGATGATCGGGAAGACGTCGCGGTTCACAAAGGCGTTATGGCGCGCCAGCTCGCGGGTCAGGGCGGTTTCCGGCCAGCGTTCAATTTCGGCGGTGATCACGCTCTGATGGAACGGCACGGCTTCCGGCTCGGCGTCCAGCCCGACGGGCCAGACGGCAATACCCAGCGGCTCACCGGCCTGACGCAGCATCCGGCCAAGCTGACCATTACCAAGAACGCAAACCTGCTTCATGCTGCACCCCGCGGATCCGGGTTATCCAGCACCTCGTCGGTCTGGGCTTTACGCCACTCCGCCAGGCGTTGATGTAAGTCATTATCATGCGTCGCGAGGATCTGCGCGGCCAGCAGGGCGGCATTTGCGGCACCCGCCTTACCAATCGCCAGCGTACCGACAGGGATACCGCGCGGCATCTGGACGATAGAGTACAGGCTATCAACCCCGCTTAACGCGGCGCTCTGTACCGGCACGCCCAGTACCGGCACCAGGGTTTTGGCGGCAATCATGCCCGGCAGATGTGCTGCGCCGCCCGCACCGGCAATGATCACCTCGTAACCGTTCTCTTCGGCGCTTTCGGCGAAGCTGAACAGTTTATCCGGCGTACGGTGCGCGGAAACCACTTCGACGTGGTGCGGAACATTCAGGATTTCAAAGATTTCGGCGGCGAATTGCATGGTAGCCCAGTCGCTTTTGGACCCCATCACGATGGCGACACGCGCCGGATTATTGCGGGAAGACATGCGTCTTAAAACTCCTGTGGTGCGGAACACACTGCTTTCGAGGGCACAGAGAATAGCATGTAATACCGGCAAGGAAAACGGTTGCGTGGTCGTGAAATGGGCGAAAAAACGAGGAGGGTTAGAACGGGAAGGCGATCAATTCCACACCTTCCGGCGTGACTTTGACCATCGATCCTTCGCTGTGCCAGGCGCCTAAAACCACACGATGGGCGGGCTCGCCGTTGGCGATAAGGGAATGCACATCGGGACGATGGGTATGGCCGTGGATCAGCCACTGAACGCGATGCTTCTCCATCACCTTCACTACCGCCTGCGGGTTGACGTCCATGATGGTCATCGACTTGCTGCTATTGGCGGCCTTGCTGCCCGCGCGCATTCTGGCGGCGATGCGGTTGCGAATAAACAGCGGCAGGGCGAGGAACACTTTCTGGATCCACGGGGTATGAACTTTGGCGCGAAACGCCAGGTAGCCGGTATCGTCAGTGCAGAGCGTGTCGCCGTGCATGATCAGAATATTGCGGCCATAGAGGTCAAGCACCTGCTCTTCCGGCAGCAGCGTCATGCCGCTCTCGCGGGCGTAGCGCTGGCCGATCAGGAAATCACGGTTGCCGTGAATGAAATAGCAGGGGACGCCGGAATCCACCAGCGCTTTAATGGCCGCTGCCATCTCACGGTGCAGCGGGTTCGGATCGTCGTCGCCTATCCAGGCCTCAAACAGGTCACCCAGAATGTACAGCGCATCGGCGCTTTTCGCTTCACCGCGTAAAAAACGCAGAAAACCGGCGGTTATCGCCGGTTCTTCTGTTTGCAGATGCAGATCCGCAATAAAGAGTGTCGCCACGAATTACTCGCTGACGGTCACGCTTGTGATCACAACGTCTTCTTTAGGAACGTCCTGGTGCATACCGCTGCGGCCAGTAGAAACGGCTTTGATCTTGTCGACCACGTCCATGCCTTCAACCACTTCTGCGAATACGCAGTAGCCCCAGCCTTGCAGGCTTTCGCCAGAGAAGTTCAGGAAGTCGTTGTCCGCCACGTTAATGAAGAACTGTGCGGTAGCAGAGTGCGGGGCCTGAGTACGGGCCATTGCCAGCGTACCGCGGGTGTTTTTCAGGCCGTTGTTCGCTTCGTTTTTGATCGCTTCTTTCGTCTCTTTCTGGCGCATGCCAGGCTCGAAACCGCCGCCCTGGATCATAAAGCCGTTGATCACACGGTGGAAAATAGTGTTGTTGTAGAAACCTTCGCGGCAGTAGTCCAGGAAGTTTTTAACTGTTTCAGGCGCTTTGTCATCAAAGGTTTTGATTACGATATCGCCATGATTAGTGTGGAAAGTAACCATTTTTGCATCCTGTTCCGTTATTGTGGTGCGTCGACCCGTGCTCGGGTCACATATAGGGGCTTGTTATAGCATAACCACAGGACACGATCACCTTGCATTGTGTGCTGACCGTGCTCCGAATTATGGGTATTATAAGGAACAAACAATCCACACACGTGTTTACATGGAATCTTCGATGTTAAAAATCTTTAATACAATGACGCGCCAAAAAGAGGAATTTAAACCTATCCATGCCGGGGAAGTCGGCATGTACGTGTGTGGTATTACGGTTTACGATCTCTGTCATATCGGCCATGGCCGTACCTTTGTCGCGTTCGACGTGGTGTCCCGCTACCTGCGCTTCCTGGGCTATAACCTGAAGTATGTGCGCAACATCACCGACATCGACGACAAAATCATTAAACGTGCTAATGAAAATGGCGAAAGCTTTGTCGCGCTGGTGGATCGCATGATCGCCGAAATGCACAAGGATTTTGATGCCTTGAATATTCTGCGCCCGGATAGCGAGCCGCGTGCGACCCACCATATTCATGAAATCATTGAGATCACCCAAAAGCTGATCGAGCGCGGTCACGCCTATGTGGCAGACAACGGCGACGTGATGTTCTCGGTGCCGACGGACCCAACCTACGGTGCGCTTTCCCGCCAGGATCTGGACCAGCTCCAGGCCGGTGCACGCGTGGACGTGGTTGACGTGAAGCGTAATCCGATGGACTTCGTGCTGTGGAAGATGTCCAAAGCGGGCGAACCGAGCTGGCCGTCCCCGTGGGGCGAAGGGCGTCCGGGCTGGCACATTGAATGTTCCGCAATGAACTGCAAACAGCTGGGCAACCATTTCGACATTCACGGCGGCGGTTCGGATCTGATGTTCCCGCACCACGAAAATGAAATCGCGCAGTCCACCTGTGCTCACGGCGGCGAGTACGTGAACTACTGGATGCACTCCGGGATGGTGATGGTTGACCGCGAGAAGATGTCGAAATCGCTGGGTAACTTCTTCACCGTGCGCGACGTGCTGAAGTATTACGACGCGGAAACCGTGCGCTACTTCCTGATGTCCGGCCACTATCGCAGCCAGCTGAACTACAGCGAAGAGAACCTGAAGCAGGCGCGCGCTGCGCTGGAGCGTCTGTATACCGCACTGCGCGGCACCGACAGGTCTGTTCCGGCCGCTGGCGGCGAGGCGTTCGAAGCCCGCTTCGTTGAGGTCATGAACGACGACTTCAACACGCCGGAGGCCTACTCCGTGCTGTTCGACATGGCGCGTGAGGTGAATCGCCTGAAGTCAGAAGATATGGTGGCGGCGAATGCGCTGGCGTCGCATCTGCGTAAGCTCTCTTCCGTGCTCGGCCTGCTGGAGCAGGAGCCGGACGTGTTCCTGCAAAGCGGCGCGCAGGCGGACGACGGTGAAGTAGCGGAAATTGAAGCACTGATTAAAGCGCGTCTGGAAGCGCGTCAGGCGAAAGACTGGGCGGCGGCGGATGCGGCGCGTAACCGTCTGACCGAGATGGGTATTATTCTGGAAGATGGCCCCCAGGGCACCACCTGGCGTCGTAAGTAAGTCCGTAATGCCCGGTGGCGCTTACGCTTACCGGGCCTACAGGTGAAAGTAGGCCGGGTAAGGCGTAGCCGCCACCCGGCTTTTTTTACCTTCTCTTCTTCCACCATAATACTCCCATCAGCACGATTCCCGGCAGCCACACCCACAGCAGTTCCGAGATAATCACCTGATGCCCGTACGGCGTGGTATAGCGCGACAGTGCAAACGGCGCGACCTTAATCACCTGCCACGGTGCAAAGAAGCGCTCATCTGACCAGGGCCACAGCCAGCCGACGCCTTTCCCGCCGGTGGTAATCGAATCCAGCAGGCTGTGCGACAGCAGCGACACGGTTAAAAACAGCCAGCAGCGCGACAGGCTGGCCCGGAACCATCGACGCCCAGCCAGCACGCAAAGTATGGGCACTACCAAGGCAAACAGCAGCGAATGAGTGAAACCGCGGTGGCCGAAAATATTCCCGTAGGCGACACCGAATTTAAACGCCAGTACGTCAGCGTCAGGCAGCATGGCGAGGACGATCCCGGCAAACAGCAGGCGGGGTGGGATGACTTTGGTTCCGAGCCCTAAGCCCAGACACAAAGGTACGGCAGCGTGGGTGATAACGGTAGGCATTGCATTTATCCATGGCAAATCATGGAAATATAGCAGTCATCACGCGCTATAAGACCCATGCTAAATTCTGAATTTACGCCGATTCCCGCGCGATAAGCTGGCCGGAGAGGGTAATACGCTGCGTTTGCAGATCCGGCTCCTTCAGCCTGCGGATCATCAGCCCTGCCGCCTGGCGGCCGGTCTCTTCACTGGCAGACGAAACGTAAGTCAGTGATGGCGACGTGAGATTAACGTGGAGCATATCTTCAAAACCAATCAGCGCCACCTGCTGGGTTAAAAACACGTCTTTGCCCACCGTGCGCCCCACCTGGTGAATGCCGGAGATCGAACCGATCATCGCGTCCGGCGAATGGCAGAGCAGGGCGGTAATCGTGTTGTTCTTCTCCAGCAGCTGGCGAGTCGCCATGGCCGCCGCCTGCGTATCATCGGTGCAGGCGGGAGAATATTCCTCACGCCAGACTAGGCCGTTCTGCGTCATCGCGCTGCGAAAACCGAGCAGGCGCTGCTCGCGAATACGGCACCCGTCGCGCCCGCCAATGTAGGCGATGGTGCGGTGCCCGCGCTCGATAAGATAACGCGCGGCCAGGTTCGCCGCCTGGCGGTTATCGCGCATCACCAGGTTGCATTTCTCTTCCAGCAACGACTGCGAAACCGCCACAAGCGGCAGCGGGCATTGGCGAATGTGTTCCGGGAGAGAGGCGGCGCGGGTGTCCGACGCCAGATAGATGACGCCCGCCACGCCCTGCTGCTTAAATGAGAGCAGGGTACGCTCAAGATGTTCGTCGTCGTTCAGCGGCTGACCGAGAAAAACCATATAACCCTGTTTCTCCAGCTCCTGAACGATGCTCGCCATCACTTTGATGGAAAAGCTGTCGCTGAAGTCCCGCAGGATCAGGCCGATTAAATTGGAGGTGTTGGCGCGAAGGTTGGCAGCGGCGACGTTATGAACATAGCCCAGCGTTGTGATGGCGGCATTGACCTTCCCGATCGTCGCCTCTGAGATTTTCCCTTTCTGGCGCAGCACCAGCGACACGGTAGAAACCGACACGCCCGCATGCTTTGCAACATCAATAATGCTGACTTTCTTCAAAACCGCTCCCTGAAATTTACCGATTATCAGCCAGATAAGAGGCGTACCCCAGCGTACAGGAGACGCCTCCTTCAGGCATCTTATTATTTGCCAATCATCGTGGACATGGTCTGGGCGATAAACTGTGCTCTGGCCCCGAAAATCACCTGTATCCCGTTGTCGCCAACAAACACCACGCCGCGCGCGCCCAGCCCGTTCAGCCCGTCCCGGTCCACCGCTTCGCTCTTAGCCACTTCCAGACGCAAACGCGTGATGCAGGAGCCGACAGAATCAATGTTCTGCGCACCGCCCAGCAGGCCGATGATTTCGGTGGCAAGTTCGGAATCGGACTTGTCATTTGCGCTGGCGGTCACTTCGGTGCGGCCCGGCGTTTTCACGTCGAAACGGCGGATCACGAAGCGGAAGGTGAAATAGTAAATCAGGGCCATTGGGATACCGATGATAATGGCGCTCAGGAAGTTGGTCTGATAGCCGTTAAACGACGGCAGGATCCCGAACGACAGGTAGTCGATAAAGCCCGCCGAGAACGACTTGGCGATGTGCGCATGCAGCAGGTACATGGTCATGTACGCCAGGCCCGCCATGATGGCGTTGAAGACGTAAAGGATCGGCGCCACGAAGATAAAGGTGAACTCTACCGGCTCGGTGATGCCCGTCAGGAAGCAGGTGAGGGCGGCGGAGAAGAGAATACCGGCCGCAATTTTCTTATTCTTCGTATGCGCTTCATGGTACATCGCAAGGCACGCCGCAGGCAGCGCGAACAGCATCAGCGGGAACTCGCCCTGCATGAATTTCCCGGCGTTCTGGTAGGTATCGCTGCTGAAGGATTTCACCCCCTCTTCGAGCATCTTGAACCAGATGGTCTGGTCGCCGTGGATCACCTGACCCGCCTGGGTAGTGTAATCCCCGAACGAATACCAGAAGGAGGGATACCAGATGTGGTGCAGGCCGAGCGGGATCAACGCGCGCTCCACCAGCCCGAAGATAAAGGTCGAGGCCGCCTGGTTATCGCCGTTCACCACCACGGACAGGGCGTCGATCCCGGACTGAATATGCTGCCACACGTACGGCAGCAGCAGGCCGAGCAGGAACGACAGAAATGCCGTCGCAATCGCCACAAAACGCTTCCCGGAGAAGAAGCCGAGGAATTCCGGCAGCTGCATGGTGTGGAAGCGGTTGTAGCACCAGGCCGCGAGAATACCGCAGATCAGGCCGCCAAAGACGCCCATCTGCAACGTCGGAATGCCGACGACCATGGCGTATTTCCCGCCCTGGGAGGCCATTTCCGGCGTAATGCTCAGCACGGTGCTGATGGTTATGTTGGTGACAAACACCGAGACCGCCGCAGAGAGTGCCGCAATGCCGGATTCCGAAGCCAGACCGACGGCAGAGCCGATGGCGAACAGCATCGGCAGGTTATCAAAGATAACCCCGCCGGCGTTCATCATCAGCGGCAGGTGGAACTTATCGCCGAAGGCCAGCAGCAGGCCCGCAGCGGGAAGCAGTGAAATTGGCAGCATTAAGGCGCGACCAATCATCGATAACTTAGACAGCGATTTAACAAACCCTGATATCAGACTCATGCTGATTTCCCCCCGAGTAGCGCTTTTTCGCGCTGTTATTGTAAGTAGAACGTTTTAGTAGAACGTTCTACTTATCGTGGGGAAAGTCTGAAAATCGCGCAACATAATTTTCACGTTTCGCCAGAGGGAATAGTGATTATTTGAAGTTGATCGATAATTAACCGTGATGGGTGTGAGGGGATTGTGAGAGAAATTGCCGGGTGGCGGCTTCGCCTTACCCGGCCTACAAACGGAGACAGTACGTAGGCCCGGTAAGCGCAGCGCCACCGGGCATCAGACAGCTCAGGCCGTCACGGTCACGCTCTGACCTGCAAAGCTCACGGTCTGGCCCGCGACAATTTTGCAGCGCTTGCGGGTTTCCACCGCGCCGTCTACTTTTACCTGCCCGTCGGCGATGACGATTTTCGCCTGCGCACCGCTTTCGCTCCAGCCTTCCAGCTTCAGCAGATCGCACAGCTCAACGTGCGGATGTTTACCTAAAGAAAAAGTTGCCATGATTACGCGTCCTCTACGTCGTGATACTCCTCGCACGCCTGCAAGGTATTCTGAATCAGTGTTGCTACCGTCATCGGGCCTACGCCGCCCGGGACCGGAGTAATATAGGAGGCTCGGGCTGCGGCATCTTCATACACCACGTCGCCAACCACTTTGCCGTTTTCCAGACGGTTAATACCCACGTCCACGACGATTGCGCCCTCTTTGATCCACTCGCCCGGAATAAAGCCCGGCTTGCCGACCGCAACGATCAGCAGATCGGCGTTTTCGACGTGATGACGCAGATTTTTGGTGAAGCGGTGGGTGACGGTGGTGGTGCAGCCCGCCAGCAGCAGCTCCATGCTCATCGGGCGGCCCACGATGTTGGAGGCGCCAATCACCACGGCGTTCAGGCCATAGGTGTCGATGTTATAACGCTCCAGCAGCGTCACGATGCCGCGCGGGGTGCACGGACGCAGGCGCGGCGCGCGCTGGCACAGGCGGCCCACGTTATACGGATGGAAACCGTCAACGTCTTTGTCCGGCGCGATACGCTCCAGCACCTTCACGTTGTCGATGCCCGCAGGCAGCGGCAGCTGAACCAGAATGCCGTCAATCTCTTTATCGGCATTCAGGGTGTCAATCAGTTCCAGCAGTTCTGCTTCGCTGGTGGTTTCCGGCAGATCGTAAGAGCGGGAGACGAACCCCACCTCTTCACACGCTTTGCGTTTGCTGCCGACATAAATTTGCGAAGCCGGGTTGCTGCCAACCAGCACAACGGCCAGCCCTGGGGCGCGTTTTCCGGCAGCTTTACGCGCCTTCACTTTTTCCGCAACCTCAGAGCGCACCTGCTGCGCAATCGTTTTACCGTCAATAATCTTTGCTGCCATCAGAGAGAAGATTCCGTCTGTAACGTTAGAAAGGGGGGATTACCTGTATTTTGTCAGAAGCGAGCGCCGCTGTCAGTCACCCTTTACGAGATTTCATCGATGGCCCGCAAAATCCCTTCTCAGTGCGTGGTCAATTTCTTAGGGGCGATTAGGATGTGACCTGGCAAAATGGCAGCGTTTTGACATATTACAAAATAGATTCCTGAGCTACTTTGTCCTCTCCGAAATAAGCCTTCAATTTTTTAATTGAACGTATTTCTTATTCCCGAATATGCGCGGGAAGGGTTATTTACATTTTAAAGGAATAGACATGAAACTCAGCAACATTGCTTCTACTGTTATTGCAACTCTGGCCCTGGTCGCGGGTGCCGCTCACGCAGAAGATCCGGTAGCACCTGTATCTGTAAACGGTGGTACGGTGCATTTTAAAGGTGAATTAGTGAATGCCGCGTGTTCAGTGAATACTGACTCTTCAGAGCAGACGGTTAATCTCGGCCAGTACCGTACCGCGAAATTCACTAAAGTGGGTGACACCACCTCCAATATTCCCTTCACCATCGAACTGAACGACTGCGATCCTGCGGTAGCGAAAACCGCTGCTGTCGCGTTTACCGGCCAAATCGACGCCACCGACAAAACGCTGCTGGCGGTAAGCTCCGGTAACAACGACAACTCCGCGAAGGGCGTAGGCATTGAGATCCTCGACAGCAAATCCTCCACGCTGACCCCGGACGGTGCAACCTTCTCTGCGGCCCAGAACCTGATTGAAGGGACTAACACCCTGAACTTCACCGCGCGCTATAAAGCCACGGCGGCGACCACCGCGCCAGGCCAGGCAAACGCGGACGCAACATTCGTAATGAAATACGAGTAATGCCTGAGTACAGGGATGTGGCTGGCCTCAGGGAAGAGGTCTTTTGATCGCCTATACCGGGAGCGAAGGATGACAAGGACTGGGATACTGCTGTGTGCCCTTGCGATTGCCTCAGCGGTAAACGCACATACCGTTGTCATAGACGGCGGCAAAGTACACCTCAGGGGAGAGCTGGTTAACGGCGGCTGCGCCGTGGCCCCGGACAGCCAGAATATGCGCGTGGATATGGGGCAATACCGCACAAACGCCTTTTCCGGCGTCGGCAGCTTTTCCACGGTTAATGTGCCTTTCACCGTACGTCTGCTGGATTGCAGCGTGGACGTCTCCCGCACCGTGGGGATCCAGTTCCAGGGAGTGACACCGGCAGAAGACCCGCAGGTTTTCCTGGCGACATCGCGGCCGGGGGAAAATGCGGTCAGCAGTGGTGTCGGACTGGCGCTTTTTGACGAACAGCAACGTCAGATCATCCCGAACGCGACGGCAGTGAGCTGGTTACCCATTAACACCCGCGAGCTGGTATTTCATTTCAGCGCCCGCTACCGGGCTATTTCCGAACACCTTGTACCAGGCACTATTCAGTCGAATGTCTGGTTTACGTTGATTTATCCCTGACGCCTGCGAACTAATTATTAAAGGTACGGTTGTGATGAACACCCTGATTAAACCTGGACTGTTTTTAACTTTTATTTTGATGATGGTTTCTGCCAGCGCGAATGCATCCGGCGGAATTGCGCTGGGCGCGACGCGCGTTATTTATCCGGCCGATGCAAAACAAACGTCGCTGGCGATCACCAACAGCAATAAACAAGAGCGCTATTTAATTAACGCGTGGATAGAAAATGCCAACGGGCAAAAGGAAAAAACCTTTGCCGTCACGCCGCCGCTGTTTGTCAGCGAGCCGGCCAGCGAAAACACCCTGCGCATTATCTACGCAGGCCCGGCGCTGCCTGCCGATCGCGAATCACTCTTTTACATGAACGTCAAAGCGATTCCCTCCGTCAGCAAAAAACATCAGGACGGCAACAACGTCCTGCAACTGGCCATTCTGTCACGCATCAAGCTGTTTGTTCGCCCGGCTAACCTGGCGATGCCGCCGGAAGAGGCGCTCTCACAGCTGCGTTTTGAGCGCGTCGGCAACCATCTTAAGGTGAGCAATGCCTCGCCGTATTACGTCACGCTGGTCAATCTGAAGCTCGGCGGTCAGACGCTGGAGAACCTGATGGTTGCCCCTAAAAGCTCGGCGCAGCAGGTGCTGCCTGCCGCAGCGAGCGGCACGCTCTCCTGGCAGAGTGTGAATGACTACGGTGCCATTACGCCGGCGCGTAGCGTCAGCCTGTGAGCAGAGACAGGGCGATGAACACTCAATGGCGTTACTGCCCGGTTGCGCTGGCACTGATGGCAACGCTCTGGCCACACGCTGGCTGGGGTGAAAGCTACTTTAACCCGGCGTTTCTCTCCGATGACGCGGCGAACGTGGCGGATTTGTCGCGTTTTGAGAAAGGCCACCAGCAGGCACCGGGCGTCTATCGCGTCGATATCTGGCGTAACGATGAGTTTATCGGCACCCAGGACGTACGGTTTGAGCAAGCCGACAACACGCCGCCGGTCGCGGGCGGTTTGTCGCCGTGCATTACGCGCGCGATGCTCGATCGCTTTGGCGTCAATATCGCCGCCTTCCCGGAACTGAGCAACGTGCAGGGCGAGACCTGCGTTCCGCTCACCACGGCTATTCCGGGCAGCGAAACGGCGTTCAACTTCGCCTCGTTGCGCCTTAACGTCAGTCTGCCTCAGGTGGCGATGCAAAACAGCGCCCGCGGGTATATTCCGCCTGAACAGTGGGATGAAGGCATCCCCGCCGCGCTGCTGAACTACAGCTTCACCGGCAACCGGGGCAGCGACGACGACAGCTACTATCTGAACCTGCAAAGCGGGTTGAACTATGGCGCCTGGCGATTACGCAATAACGGCGCGTGGCGTTATACCGAAAGCAACGGCCAGCGGCACAGCAGCTGGCAAAATATTGGCACCTGGGCGCAGCGTACGGTCATTCCGCTAAAAAGCGAGCTGGTGCTCGGCGACAGCAACACCGGTAACGATGTCTTCGACAGCGTCGGTTTTCGCGGTGGTCGGCTCTATTCGTCCGACAGCATGTATCCGGACAGCCTGCAAGGCTACGCGCCTACCGTACGCGGAATCGCCCGCACCCCTGCCAAAGTGGTGATCCGCCAGAACGGATACGTGATTTACCAGAGCTATGTGCAGCCGGGGGCTTTTGCGATAACTGACCTTAACCCGACCTCCTCAAGCGGTGACCTGGAGGTGACGGTGGAAGAGAAGGACGGCAGCCAGCAGCGCTACACCGTCCCGTATTCCACCGTTCCGTTGCTTCAGCGTGAAGGACGCTGGAAATACGATCTGGTGGCAGGGGACTATCGCAGCGGCAACAGCGAGCAGGACACGCCGTTCTTTACTCAGGGTACGATGATTGCGGGTCTTGCCGACGGCTACACGCTGTACGGCGGAACGCAGCTGGCCTCGCGCTATACCGCCATCGCCATTGGCGCGGGTAAAAACCTCGGTGACTGGGGGGCGGTGTCACTTGACCTCACCCATGCCCGCAGCCAGCTTGCCGATGACAGCCGCCATGAAGGGCAGTCCCTGCGGTTCCTGTACGCAAAATCTCTTAACGGATTCGGCACCAACTTCCAGCTGCTGGGCTATCGCTACTCGACCAAAGGCTTCTACACCCTCGACGATGTGGCCTGGCGCACAATGGAAGGCTACCAGTATGGCGACGATCAGGACGATGACGGCGTGCCGGACGTGCAGAGCTATCACAACCTGACGCTGAATAAAAAAGGACGTTTCCAGCTCAATATCTCCCAGTCTCTTGGCGATTACGGCTCGGTGTACGTCTCTGGCAGCCAGCAGAGTTACTGGGGTACCAGCGAGTCCAACGTCTGGTATCAGCTCGGCTACGCCGGCGGGGTGAACGGGATCAGCTACGCCTTATCCTGGTCATGGAACAAGGCCGTCGGCATTGAAGGAACTGACCGGATCGCCTCGTTTAACGTCTCCGTCCCGTTCAGCCTGTTCACCCGTCACGGCTACCGTCGCGATAACGCGATCGACCGGGCCTATGCCACGGCCTCAGCCAGCCGCAACAGCGACGGTGATACCAGCTGGCAGACCGGGATCAGCGGAACGCTGCTCCAGGATCGTAACCTGAACTACAGCGTCACGCAGGGTCACACCAGCAATAACGGTGCCAGCGGCAGCGCCAGCGCTAACTGGCAGGCAACGTACGGTACGCTGGGCGTGGGCTACAACTACACGCGGGATCAGCACGACCTCAACTGGCAGCTCTCCGGCGGCGTGGTAGGGCATTCAGACGGCATCACATTCAGTCAGCCGCTGGGCGATACCAACGTCTTGATCAAAGCGCCGGGCGCGTCAGGCGTGAGCGTCGAAAACCAGACCGGCGTCAAAACAGACTGGCGTGGCTATGCGGTGATGCCGTACGCCACGGTGTACCGTTACAACCGCGTGGCGCTCGACACTAACACCATGAGCAACAACACCGACATTGAAAATAACGTTTCCAGCGTCGTGCCGACGAACGGTGCGCTGGTGCGCGCCAGTTTTGACACCCGCATCGGCGTGCGTGCGTTGCTCACCGTGAAGCGTGATAACCAGCCTGTGCCGTTTGGGGCGGTGGTGCGTGAGACGCAGAGCGGCGTAACCAGCATGGTGGGCGATGACGGGCAGATTTACCTGAGCGGGCTGCCGCTGGAAGGGGAACTGCTGATTCAGTGGGGAGACGGGAAGCAGTCCCAGTGTCGTGCGCCCTACAGCCTGCCAGAACAGAGCCTGCAACAGGCGATCACACTTAAGGGGATCCGCTGTGAATAAAATCCATTATCTGGGGCTATCCCTTCTGGCATTTTTGCCGCTATCTGAGGCGTTCGCCACCGTCTGCGTCAATGAAAATGGCGTGCCGACGGAGGTGTATTACGACCTGACGGATAAATTCAACAGCTCCAATAACCAGGTGGGGCAGATTGTTACACTCAGCGAGAAGTCCCAGTGGGTGGGCGTCAACGCCGTCTGCCCTAAGGGAACGTCCGGGAACACCACCAAGCGTAGCTATGTGACCGAATTCCCGGTCACAGGCACCAGCGATGGCTACCAGTATCTGAAGCTAAACGACTATCTGGACGGGGCGATGAAAATCACCGACAGCTACGCTGGCACGTTCTATCCACCCAGAAAGTACATTCAGATGGGGAGCCATCCGAACGTGTCTAAAAACAAACCGTTTGGAGTACAGGATTCCAGCCTCGTCTTTCGGCTTAAGGTGACCCGACGCTTTATCAATATGGTGGTGATCCCCCGGGCAATCATGTTCCGGGTTTACGTCACCACGACCTCCACGGATCCGCTCACCACGCCGGTTTATACCATCAGCTACAGCGGGACCATTCAGGTGCCTCAGAGCTGTGAGATTAATGCCGGGAATGTGGTGGAGTTCGATTTCGGAGACATCGGCGCCTCTTTGTTCAGTAAAGCGGGCATCGGAAATAAGCCGGAGGGGATCTCAGCGCAAAGCAAAACCATCGGCATAAAATGCACCAACGTTGAGGCGAACGCCATGCTCACAATGCGTGTTGAAGCGGAGAAGGTTTCAGGCAGTACGCTGGTCTCTGATAACGCGGATGTGGGTTTTGTGATTGCCAACAGTAATGGCGTGCCGCTGACGCCGAACAACCTGACCAGCAAAATCCCGTTCCGTCTGGACGATAGCGCACAGGCACAGGTGGGGATCCGCGCGTGGCCCGTCAGCGTGACCGGTAAAAAACCTGCCGAGGGGCGTTTTACCTCTCGCGGCTATTTACGCGTCGACTATGACTAAGGAGCAGGTATGCGAAACGGAATGCGGTATTTAGCCGTCGCGCTCTTTGCGCTTTGCTCCCCTGCGCACGCAGAGACGGCGCTTGGGGAAATTAACATTCAGCTTTACGGCAATATAGTGGACTTTACCTGCGTGGCGGAGGGGGACGACAGCAATAAAACCGTCACGCTCGGCACCTGGCCCACGAAACAGCTCCGCACAACGGGAAGCCGGACGCAGCCTGTACCGTTCACCCTGAAGCTGACCGGATGCCCGCCGGGGGCGGCTTCGATCACATTTACGGGGAAGATGGACGGGCATGATAACAGCCTGCTGGCGCTGAATGATGCCAGCGCGGCCAGCAACGTGGCCGTGGAGATCCTCGACCGGGATAAAACGCGCCTCGCGTTGCAGCAGGCCAGCCAGACGGTGTCGGTGGATGCGCAGGGAAATGCCGAACTGTCGTTTTATGCCAATTATATCGCCACGGCGGATAACCCGCAGCCGGGCCGGGCTGATGCCGATGCAACTTTCATGATTAATTATAATTAATCGTATCCCCTCTCCCTGTAACGGTTATATGTTGCAGGGAGAGGGAAGGATTACAGTAATTCGTGCGCTTTCGCGTAATCAATTAATTCAACGATACTTTGTACGCCCAGCTTGGAAAAGATATTAGACTTATGGGCGCTAATTGTTTTGTTGCTAAGTAATAATTGATCCGCAATCTCCTTATTAGATAATCCGTTCGCCAGATATCGCAGAACCGTCACTTCACGATTCGATAATGGCATATCCACAGCGGCGCCTGTCCGGGAGCCTATATGGTTTATAAAACTCAATGTTTCTGACGGGAAAAAAGAATAGCCCGTCAGTATCATTTCCACCGCGTTATAAATTTCCCCCAGATCTTTCCGCTTACTGACAAAACCATTTGCCCCGGCGCGGATGGCGCGCCCTGCGTAGAAGGCTTCAGATTTCGAAGAGAGGAAGAGAATCTTAATATCTTTATTTAAGTTTCTGATTCTTTTCAATAATACGAAGCCGTCCGTGCCTGTCATTTCGATATCGAGAATGACCAGGTCGATGGGGTGGTTGCGTATACAGTCAAGCACTTCGTGGCTGTCGCCTGACTTCAGTTTGACCTGGATGTTTTTATTTTTCTGTAGCAGGACTTCTATCGACATTCTGACGATAGGGTGTTCGTCCATAATGATAACGGATGCCGGTTTCATTTTTTATGCCTCAGATTGTTAAAAGCGTTATGCTGAGTTTTGTTAAAACTCTCGAAAAGCCGGAAGGATAATTACGCAGATCCTTGTACGGTAGATCCCTGGGAAGAGCGAAAGCATCCTTGTTTACGTAGTGGTGATATCAATGCCTGAGCGCAGTTATCTCATAAGGCTGTTATGGCAAAATGATTTTTCTTATTCGCGTGTCAAACACGTCTTATTATACCGTTTAAGTATTGTCCGAAAAGCCTGTAAATTAATGTCCATATATTGATGATTATTATCTTCTGTATCTGAATCGCTAACTTTTTAAAATTAGCAAAAATGTCCTGATATTGCATTTACCACACAGTTTCATCTTTATGTAATAACAAAAAATAAACGATCTTACTGTATGTTGATCAAATGTTAACAATACGCAGGTCGTGACAAAGTGTTTTTCGCCTGTCCGCTACCTCTGATGTCCGCTCTTTAGCGCGTCATCGCCTCATTTCTAACACCTCAGGCCAGGAGGATGATCCCTTCGTCAAAACAGCACTATCTGCTGTTTTCTTCACCTCTCATCGCTTTTATTTACAGATAAATCGCTTGTTTTTACACCATTATCATCCTGTTAACGGAAACGTCAGAAACTTAACGCATGGATAAAACGACTCTCGTTTAGCGTACAGGCAGCATTTCGCATGGTTTAAGATGAAGAATTAGGAATAGTTATAAAATCGAAAGTTTTGTTAAAAAACACAAAAAATTAACATATATCCTAAGTATTTTCTTAAAGGTCTTTAGGAATTAAGGGGTTACTGAATACGTTAATACGTGAAATCTGAAAGGTTGTTGAGAAGATGTAGCAACTCATGACGATGATTCAGCCCAAGTTTCGCCAGGATGCAGCTGAGACGGTAAATAATGCGGCTATAGGGGCGGTTCTGTAACTGAGCAATCTGTCGCAGGGTGCTACCCTGCGATAGCGCCTGCAGGATCGGCCATTCATCACGTGAAAACCACTCTTTCCGGTGGCCGGCGGGTGACGGCGCTTCCAGCAAGGTTTGTTGCAAAGCCCGCGGCGTAAGTTGCCGTTCAATCACATGAAAAGGGCCAGCCGCTTTGCAAAACAGGCGTGTATCGTAATCATCGGCGCGGATGAGCAGGTAGGGTGTCAGGTAGGGGGCGAACAGGCTGTGGCGTCGTAATCGGTCCAGCAGGTCAATAAGCGGCGAGGCGCGGCTTTCTACATCTACCACCAGACGTGATGAAGGCCACTGATTCAGATCGCTGAGGGCGGCTTCCAGGGTGGAATAGTCACAGCAATTGCTCAGGGGAGAGTGCCCGCTCAGAAAACCGGAACGGAAAAAGTTATCCTGTGTGACCAGGACGATAAAGGGAGCATCGGTTTTGCGGGTCTGGTTGATTGACTGGCTCAAATATTCGAGACGATCAAAAAATGGGAGAGCAAAAGGCGAGTGCGTTGAACCCGGTGAATCACTTCCTGTCCGACGACGCCGGTAACGGCGTACTGTCATTCGCATAGCTTCCCTCTTGGCGATGACCGTTCAGTCCTCCTGCCATCTCCAGGATGGCCAATAATATCCCTGACCGAAGCGCGCGCCAGCCTGAAGCGCAAACTTACGGTCCGTTTCTGTTTCAATGCCTTCTATGAGTATATTTTCAGCAATTTTTGAACAAAGCGTGACCAGGTTTGCCAGCGCTGGCGTTGCACGTAAACGCCAGAAAGCGATCTTATCGATTTTTATTCCGCTTAACGGCATGCGGCAGGACAAAAACGCGCGCCCTGACGCTTCATCAATGTCATCCAACCAGATCCGATGTCCTTGCGCCGTCAACTGCTGAAGCGCACAACTCACCCTCAGACGTGCCGGGTCTGAGAGAGAAAAGAAGGAAGCAGGCTCCACGAGTTCAATGTTCAGCGGTGGGCTGTTAAGTTGCAGTAAACGCTGGAACATTTCCGGTATGGTCAGAACGGTTATCGGCAAATTTATGAAAAGGTTGTCGCAGGGAAAGGGTTTTTTTAACGCAGCGATCTGTGCTTCCAGCAGCATAAGCGCCCGAGCAGCGGACCAGTCGTGAAAAAAGCCTTCGCTTTGTTGATGCGGTGACAGCACGCTGAGCACTTCAGCCCCTACCGTGCGCGAAGAGGAGAGGGCGACAATGGGTTCAAGCTTGATGCCTGTAATGTCGTGTGAGATGTGCTGCACGCACGAGGGGAAACCTGTCTGGTCTGACGCTGTCACTCCGTCGTCCTGTTCATTTCCAGCCTCCAGGCGGCCGGGATACCGCAGGACAGTGTGAAGGGGAAGTAAACAGGAAAACAGCAGGCGTTACTTAAAAGCGGCTAAGCCTTTTCGCAGCCCGTAAAAGAGGGATAAATGTTGAAAAAACAGCCGTATTTACAATCAGCTAGTCATTAACGGCAGAGAAGGTGGAAAAGGCATTGACTCACTACGCATTGACCGTATAATTCCAGGCGTTTCACCACCGCGAAGTACACTCTTCTCCGTGCGCCCTTAGCTCAGTTGGATAGAGCAACGGCCTTCTAAGCCGTAGGTCGTAGGTTCGAATCCTACAGGGCGTGCCATTAACCCTCCGGCACTCAGCCGTTCCTGACCAGCCTGAATCGTGTTTTCATTACCTTTAATAACTGGCCTTCCAGGGTCATACGACACATTGACTTTTCCCCCAGCTTACTTGCCGGGGGAGAGCGCCATTAGTGCCCTGTAACGGCCGCGGCGGCGACCGGATGGTCAGCGTTAGCGACCACGGTCGCGCGGGCGACGGGATGATAACTACCGTCTGTTGCAGCTGCGACGGCGACAGGGTGATCGGCAGATACCACCGCCGTGGTGCGGGCGACAGGATGGTTACCTTCACCGGTGGCCGCCGCAACGGCAACAGGATGATCGGCGGAGGCGACGGCAGTCGCACGGGCTACCGGATGATTTGCAAATGCAGAAAATGATGCCGCAGTGAAAGCCAGAGCGAGAATGACTTTTTTCATAATATAACTCCTGATGTTTTCCCTGTATGGACAGGGACCATTATTTTAATAACGATGATTGGTAATTATTGAGAATTGTGCAATGGATATTGCTTCGTCTGAATCAAATACTCTGACAATGTATCTGGAAAACACGTTATTGATAATTGAAGTCAATATACCTTTCCAGTTTTAAATTGTTTATTTTTAAATTTATGGTCGTTTTGTGTAAAAATAAATTATTTGCCTGGTAAAGCATATTTAGCTAAAGGAGATGATTTTTCGCCGGGCAGAATAGTGTCACCTTCAATGAATAATAAAGGCTTAAAATGAAAAAATATTTACTCATCGCGTTGAGCTTTCTGGCTATAACCAGTCCGGCGAGTTACGCTGGCATCCGATCGCTGGTGGAGGATGGCACGGTTCTGCAGAGCCAAATTATTACGCATACCCGAGAAGGGTATCATCCGCTGCGTACCCTAACCGCGGGCACGATTGGTGGCGTAGTGGGTCACCAGTTCGGTAACGGCAAAGGGAAAACCGCCATGACGGTGGCCGGTGCAACAGCCGGGGCGGCGGCTTCTCATAACCGGCAGTCTTACGAATTGGCAGCACAGGAAGTGAAGTTACTTATCAAGACTCAATCCGGGCAGACTATTCAGGTGGTGCAGCACAATAATGGTTTGACATTTAACCCTGGCGACAAAGTTCGTATCATCACAACGGGTTCTAATACCACCGTGGAAAAATCATACTAAGCACATTATTATGATTACAAAAATGAAATACCGTGGTTTTCACGTCTGTTATAAAAATAACGATACACGATACCTGGAAATACTGGGCGATATATTGTCCTGTAATGTAAAACGACTCAGCGTTCAGATGGTATTTAAAAGCCTTCCGCATACCCACGTCTCTTTACTGAATACCCCCTACGGACAGTTTGTATTAAAGATTTACTCCCCCAGGAAAAAAAGGATAGAAAAATTTTTCAAATCGTTTTTTACGCCCAACCCCAACGAAAATTTGATTGAGCGGATCGACTATGCCGGCAGGCAAGGTCATACCTTCCCGAATGATTTTTATCTCCTGGCTGAACGCCGGATTTTCAGATTCGCAAAAATCTCGCTCATGTTGTTTGAGTATGTCCCCGGTCCGGAGTTACGCGTTCTTCCCGCGATCACGCCGGACATAAAGCGTGAAATCCGACACAGTATGCAGACAATGCACAATCTGAAAATCATTTCCGGGGATGCGCACGGCGGGAACTTCATCCTGAGTGAAAAAGGAATAAGGATCATCGATCTGTCCGGAAAGCGTTGTAACGCGAAAAGGATTGTTGAAGACAACGTGACGGCCAGCCTGCGCATTGGTATTCCCATTGAATCCCACCGGAGTTGGGAAAAACGCCTGATCGCAAAAAAAATCAGACGACACCATAAAATCGTCCAGAGGAAGTATCTGGCGCGTTCAAATACCGCTTAAACCCTTTATTCATGCAGGACAACAGCCTGTTATAAAAGAATTTTCCCTGGTATATGGCATTTTCGCCAATCCTCTACCATGCTCATTACACCTCACCGTTTCGCGTGGGGGCTTTTCGTAGTTGCTCATTAATCTTAAGGAAAAAGTTTATGAAAAAAACGACTGCTATTTTGTTGGGCACCGCGTTTCTGTTTACCACCAACGCCTTTGCGGCTGAAATGATGACAAAAAACGAATTCGAAAAAGTTGAGTCTCAGTACGAAAAAATCGGTACCGTGAGCACGGCTAACGAAGTCTCTGTCGACGATGCGAAAAAAGAGCTGGTCGAAAAGGCCGATAAAGAAGGTGCTGATGTGCTGGTGCTGACTTCCGGTAATACAAACAACAAAATTCACGGCACCGCCGATATTTACAAGAAAAAATAACGCTTTAGCAACCACCCCTTTCTGGGGTGGTTGTGCGCCGTACTTCTCCCCCACATCGTTTTTAACCTCTTCTCGCGCAGTGCTCCTCGTTGACGCTTGATTACGTATACATAATGCGTATAGTTCTCATTTGCATTTCATTTGATAAATACTAAGGCCCGACAACGGACCATTTTTGCGCGCACGTTAAGAGCTCATTATGAACAACACCACAATGCACAAAACGCTGCTGGCGATTGCCATCGGCGCGGTTACACACTCCGCCTTTGCGGCGGAAGAGAAAAAAGAGGACACCATCGTGGTCCAGTCCACGGCGGGGAGTGATTTCAAACCCGGCGGTGACCAACTGCTTCCGGCCTTCCTCGACGGCCAGGTGGCTAACGGCGGACGTATGGGGATGCTCGGGCAGCAGAACGCCATGGACGTGCCGTTCAACATCATTAGCTACACCTCGAAGCTGGTGGAAGATCAGCAGGCGAAAACCATTGCTGACGTGGTCGCTAACGACGCGGGCGTGCAGTTCGTTCAGGGGTACGGCAACAGCGCGGAAACCTTCCGTATCCGCGGCCTGAAGTTTGACGGCGACGATATGACCTTTGGCGGATTGTCCGGCGTACTGCCGCGTCAGGTGGTGGATGCCCAGATGGTTGACCGCATCGAGATCTTCAAAGGGGCCAACTCCCTGATGAACGGCGCGGCCAGCTCGGGCGTGGGCGGGATGATCAACCTTGAGCCAAAACACGCGGGCGACATCCCGCAGGCGAAAGTGGGCGTCGACTACACCTCGGATTCCCAGATTGGCACCACGCTGGATGCGGGGCGTCGCTTTGGCGATAACGACCAGTTCGGCGCGCGGGTGAACCTTGTGCATCGTGAAGGCGAAACCGGCGTGCCGAACGACCGCCGCCGCACCACGCTGCTCTCCACCGGTCTGGATTACAAAGGTGACCGTTTCCGCACCTCGCTGGACCTGGGCTATCAGAAAAAAACCTTCCACGGCAGCCCGACCAGCGTCAACATCTCGGCGGTGGACTTCGTGCCTGAACCACCGAAGAACGATCGCAACTTCTCGCAGAAGTGGGCCTACAGCGATATCGAAAACGAATTCGGCATGTGGCGCAGCGAGTACGACATCACCGATAGCTGGACGGCCTATACCGGCCTCGGCGCACAGCACGCGCATGAAGAGGGGATCTACAGCGCGCCGAAGCTCCTCGATAAGAGCGGTAATGCGACGGTCAGCCGCCTTGATACCAACCGCATCAGCGATTCCGTCAGCGGCATGGCGGGTATTCGCGGTAACTTCACTACCGGCTTCGTCTCGCATAAGGTGAACGTCGGGTATTCGGCGATGACCAAAAACGAAAAAATCGCGTGGAAGATGTCGGCCGCGGCGGATAACCCGACCACCAATATCTACCACAACACCGGCGTGGCTATGCCGGACAGCAGCAACTTCAGCGGCTCAGGCGGCAAATACAGCGATCCGCTGACCAGCGGGCGCACCCGCACGCAGGGCTGGCTGCTGAGCGATACCCTGGGCGTGCTGGATGACAAGCTGCTGTTCACCGCAGGCGCACGTCATCAGAAGGTAGTGATCCGCGGGTACAACAAAATCACCGGCGCGGAAAACGACGCGGACGGTTTCGACGGCAGCCGCTGGATGCCAACCTACGGCGTGGTCTATAAACCGTGGGAGGAAATTTCCCTCTACGCCAACCACACCGAGGCGTTACAGCCCGGTGAAACTGCGCCGAACACTGCTACTAACTACGGCCAGAGCACCGGTATCGTGCACTCTAAGCAGAACGAAGTGGGCGTAAAGGCGGACTTTGGCCGCGTGGGCGGCTCCCTGGCGCTGTTTGAGATCAAAATGCCGTCGGCGATCCTTGACGACAGCGGTCACTACGGCCTGGATGCAGAACAACGTAACCGCGGCGTGGAGCTGAACGTCTTCGGCGAGCCAATGCTTGGGATGCGTCTGAATGCCAGCGCCACCTGGTTGCAGGCCGAGCTGACCAAAACCAAAAACGGCGTCAATCAGGGCAACGATGCGATCGGTATTCCGAGCTTCTACGCCGTGCTGGGCGCAGAGTACGATATCAAGCCGATTGAAGGCCTGACGGCGACCGCACGCGTTAACCACTCCGGCACGCAGTATGCCGATCTTGCGAACACCAAAAAGCTGGACAGCTACACCACGCTGGATCTGGGCATGCGCTATCGCTTCGCGGTGAACCACAATGAAAACCAGATGACCGTGCGGGCAGGCATCGACAACGTGACCAACGAGAACTACTGGTCAAGCGTGGACGATTCCGGTACTTACATCACTCAGGGCGAGCCGCGTACCTTTAAGGTCTCGGTTGGCTACGAGTTCTAAGCGTTCCACCTCGTTATCCGGGGCAGGGACGCCCCAATCCCTTCGTTGTCGTGTTATAAAATTGTAATAAAAGCTTCTTACACTGGTCGCCACATCCTTACCTCTTGGCCAATGACAGGAAGCCGCTATGGGCAGACCCCTCAAATCCGTATTTAAAAAAGAACATCGCGACGATATCAGTAACCGCAGCGCTAACCCGGTATTCTCCGAGGTTGCAGAGGTGTTCCTCTCCCGCCGCCGTTTTCTCCAGATGGGGGCCGTAGCGGGGGCCGCCGTATCATTCCCGTATCTGATCACACCCGAAAATGCCATTGCCGCGGTATCGAAGCCTTCCGCGCTGGCAAAAGCGGTTTCCCTGGGCTTTACCAGCATCGACGTCTCCACGGAAGACACGGTCAGGGTGCCAGAAGGCTATATTGCCCGCCCGTTCTATCGCTGGGGTGATCCGACGGGAATCAAAGACAACATGCCGGCATTTAAGCCGGACGCCAGCAATACCACAGACGAACAGGCTGTGCAGGCGGGTATGCACCACGATGGCATGGCGTGGTTTAGCCTGCCGCAGGGGGGGCAAAGCCCGGAGCATGGCCTGCTGGCGATGAACCATGAATACATCGATAACGGAATGCTGTTTACGGACGGTACGGCGAACTGGAGCCTCGACAAAGCCCGCAAGGGGCAGAACGCGATGGGCGTGTCGGTGGTGGAAGTGAAAAAAACGGGCAGCGGCTGGGAGGTGGTGCGTCCGTCTTCGTTCGCCCGCCGTATTACCGTCAATACGCCGATGCAGCTTACCGGCCCGGCGCGGCATCAGGACTTAATGAAAACCGCCGCCGATCCGCAGGGGGAACGCGTTCTGGGCACCATGCAGAACTGCGCCAACGGCCACACGCCGTGGGGGACCTATCTCACCTGCGAGGAGAACTGGTCGGACATATTTGTGAAAAAAGCCGATCTCAACCCGCTGGAAAAACGCTACGGCATTAGCGACAGCGATGAATCGTACCGCTGGAACGAGGTGGATGAGCGGTTCAGCGTCGATAAAACCCCTAACGAACCCAACCGTTTCGGCTGGGTCGTGGAAATCGATCCCTACAACCCGACCTCCACCCCGCGCAAGCACACCGCGCTGGGCCGCTTCAAGCATGAGGGGGCAGCCGTCACGCTCGCCGCCGATAATCGCGTGGTGGTTTATATGGGTGACGACCAAAAGTTTGAGTACATCTATAAATTTGTTTCGGATAAAAAATACGATCCCGCGAACCGCGAAGCCAATATGCAGCTGCTGACGTCCGGCACGCTGTACGTCGCCAGGTTCAACGAAAACGGCAGCGGCGACTGGCTGCCGCTTGTCTTCGGGCAAAATGGCCTGGATAAAAGCAACGGTTTTGCAAGCCAGGGCGATCTGCTGATTAAAACCCGTCTGGCGGCCGACGTGGTGGGGGCAACGAAGATGGATCGCCCCGAGTGGATAGCCGTCGATCCGCACGCCAGCGGCAGCGTCTACTGTACGCTCACCAACAACAGCGATCGCGGGAAAGAGGGCAAGGCACCGGTCGATGCTGCTAACCCGCGCGCCAACAACGTGTACGGGCATATTATGCACTGGCTCGAAGAGGGGGCCGATCCTGCCGCCGCACGCTTTAAGTGGGATATTCTGGTCATGGCCGGGCGCACCGACGGCGACGATCCGAAGGCCAAAGGCTCGATGCAGGGCGCGGAATTTGGCAGCCCGGACGGCCTGTCGTTTGACCACCAGGGCGTCCTGTGGATCCAGACCGATGTCTCCTCCAGCACCATCAATAAGAAAGCGTACGAGGGGATGGGCAATAACCAGATGGTGGCTACCATTCCAGACACCAACGAGTATCGCCGATTCCTGACCGGGCCGCGCGGGTGCGAAATCACCGGTATTGCATTTACGCCAGACAACCGGACGCTGTTTATCAACATTCAGCATCCGGGGGAGGGTGGGGATGATATTACCGACCCGGCCAACCCTCGCGCTGTTTCCAGCTGGCCAGACGCGAGCCCGAACGGGCGTCCGCGATCGTCAACGGTGGTGATCGTCAAAGCAGACGGCGGGATCATCGGGTCGTGACGTTTATCAGCCGGGCGCATGCGCTGGCCCGGCGTTAAGCTTGCTACCACCAGCATGAAGTGTTAAAACGTGCCCCTTCTAAAAAAGAGACAGGGGTAGGGCGTGAAAGACGCGTCATCCGCTTCAGGCCATGGTAGCGCTGAAGCTTCGTCGGATCAGAGTCCGACGCTGCAACGTGGTTTGCAAAATCGACATATTCAGTTAATTGCCCTTGGCGGCGCGATCGGTACCGGGCTGTTTCTCGGCATCGGCCCCGCCATTCAAATGGCTGGCCCGGCGGTTCTGCTGGGTTACGCTCTCGCAGGGATTATCGCCTTCCTGATCATGCGCCAGCTTGGCGAGATGGTTGTTGAAGAGCCGGTGTCCGGCTCCTTCGCGCATTTTGCCTATAAATACTGGGGTCCGTTCGCAGGCTTCCTCTCCGGCTGGAACTACTGGGTGATGTTCGTGCTGGTGGGCATGGCGGAGCTGACCGCCGCAGGCATCTATATGCAGTACTGGCTGCCGGATGTCCCGACGTGGATCTGGGCGGCGGCCTTCTTCATCATTATTAACGCCGTTAACCTTGTGAACGTGCGCCTGTATGGTGAGACCGAGTTCTGGTTTGCGCTGATCAAGGTGCTGGCGATTATCGGCATGATCGGCTTTGGCCTGTGGCTGCTGTTCTCCGGCCACGGCGGCGAGCGTGCATCGATCGACAACCTGTGGCAGCACGGCGGCTTCCTGGCGACCGGCTGGAAAGGGCTGATCCTCTCGCTGGCGGTCATTATGTTCTCCTTTGGCGGTCTGGAGCTGATTGGCATCACCGCTGCTGAAGCGCACGATCCGCACAAAAGCATACCGAAAGCGGTCAACCAGGTGGTGTACCGTATCCTGTTGTTCTATATCGGCTCGCTGGTGGTGCTGCTGGCGCTCTATCCGTGGGTGGAAGTAAAATCTGACAGCAGCCCGTTCGTGATGATCTTCCATGACCTGAACAGCAACGTGGTGGCTTCCGCGCTGAACTTCGTCATTCTGGTGGCGTCTTTGTCGGTGTACAACAGCGGGGTTTACTCCAACAGCCGCATGCTGTTTGGCCTCTCCGTACAGGGCAACGCGCCGAAGTTCCTTACCCGCGTCAGCCGTCGCGGCGTGCCGATCAATTCGCTGTTCCTTTCCGGGGCTATCACCTCGCTGGTGGTGCTGATCAACTATCTGCTGCCGAAAGAGGCGTTTGGCCTGCTGATGGCGCTGGTTGTCGCCACGCTGCTGCTGAACTGGATCATGATCTGCCTGGCGCACCTGCGCTTTCGCGCGGCGATGCGCCGCAAGGGGCGCGAGACGCAGTTCAAGGCGCTGCTCTATCCGGCGGGGAACTACATCTGTATCGCCTTCCTCGGCCTGATTCTGGTGCTGATGTGCACCATGGATGAGATGCGCCTGTCAGCGATGCTGCTGCCGGTGTGGGTGGTGTTCCTGTTTGTTGCCTTTAAACTCTCACGTAAAAAGTAGCGCGCTTTTCTCCCTCTCCCTGTGGGAGAGGGCCGGGGTGAGGGCACCAGACCGCACCAAACCAGACCGCACCACACTGCCTGCCTTCACGCCCGGTGGCGCTGCGCTTACCGGGCCTACATGTTCGGGGACGTTATTTAGTAGGCCGGGTAAGGCGAAGCCGCCACCCGGCACCTCCGCTTCACCATTATCGTGACCCCTCTCCCAATTCTGTTTCGATCCACAGGATCTTTGTTTTGTAATCGATTACTTTTCATTTGAACTAATTTGTAATCGATTACTTTTTCCGGGTGAGGCTTATCATGGTGTCAACTGAGAGTAGTGAAAAGGCGATAACGCAGCACCGGCTGCTGGTGCCGCGTCTGTCGCTGATGATGTTTCTGCAATTTTTTATCTGGGGTAGCTGGTCGGTCACGCTTGGCCTGGTGATGACCCGGCACAACATGTCACTGCTGATTGGCGACGCGTTCTCAGCCGGGCCCATCGCCTCCATTCTTTCGCCGTTCGTGCTCGGGATGCTGGTGGACCGCTTCTTCGCTTCACAGAAGGTGATGGCGGTGATGCACCTCGCGGGCGCGGCGATCCTCTGGTTCGTGCCGGGGGCGCTGATTGCTGAGAACGGCGCGCTGCTGATTGGCCTGCTGTTTGGCTACACGCTCTGCTACATGCCAACGCTGGCGCTCACCAACAACATCGCGTTCCACAGCCTGGCAAACGTGGATAAAACCTTCCCGGTGGTGCGCGTGTTTGGCACCATCGGCTGGATCGTGGCGGGCATTTTTATTGGCGTCACCGGCGTGGCGTCCAGCGTGACCATCTTCCAGGTGGCGGCGGTCAGCTCCGTGCTGCTGGCGCTCTATAGCCTGACGCTGCCGCACACGCCTGCACCGGCGAAAGGCCTGCCTGTGAAGGTGCGCGATCTCTTCTGCGCGGACGCCTTCGCGCTGCTCAAAACCCGCCACTTCTTCGTCTTCTCCGTCTGCGCAATGCTGATCTCCGTCCCGCTCGGCACCTATTACGCCTACACCGCCTCGTATCTGGCGGATGCCGGCATTGCCGACGTCAGCACCGCCATGTCCTTCGGGCAGATGTCTGAGATCGTCTTCATGCTGGTTATTCCGCTGCTGTTCCGCCGCCTGGGCGTGAAATATATGCTGCTGATCGGCATGCTGGCGTGGTTCGTACGTTATGCCATGTTCGCGCTGGGCGTCAGCGAGGAGGGGCGCATTCTGCTGTATCTGGGCATTCTGCTGCACGGCGTCTGCTACGATTTCTTCTTTGTCGTCGGCTTCATCTATACCGACCGCGTGGCGGGCGAAAAGGTCAAAGGTCAGGCGCAGAGCATGATCGTGATGTTCACCTACGGCATCGGCATGCTGCTCGGCTCGCAGATTTCAGGGGCGCTTTACAACCGCCTGGTGGCAGGGCAGACCGTGCCGCAGGCGTGGGTTACATTCTGGTGGATCCCGGCGGTGGCTGCCGCGGCGATCGCGCTGATTTTCCTTCTCACGTTTAAGTATGACGATGACAAGGCGTAATGTTCTGGAGGTGGTATGAGGACAATGAAAGGACCGGGTATTTTTCTGTCGCAGTTTATTGGCGGGGAAGCGCCCTTCAACACGCTCGACGGGCTGGCAGAATGGGCGGCGTCGAAGGGTTACAGAGCGGTGCAAATCCCCTGCAACCATCCGCATATCTTTGATGTGGAGAAAGCCGCAGAGAGTCAGGCCTACTGCGACGACATCACCGCAAAGCTGGCCGCGCACGGGCTGGTCATCAGCGAGCTGTCGACCCATCTGGAAGGGCAGCTTGTGGCGGTGAACCCGGTTTACAGCGAGGCGTTTGACCACTTCGCACCCGCATCCGTGCGCGGTAACGATGCGGCGCGTCAGGCGTGGGCGACGGAAAAACTGAAGCAGGCGGCGGTCGCCTCGGCCCGATTAGGGCTGAAAGCGCACGCCACCTTCTCCGGCTCGCTGGCCTGGCCGTTTTTCTATCCGTGGCCGCCGCACAACGAGCAGCGTTTTCAGGAGGCGTTCGAGGCGCTGGCAACCCGCTGGCGGCCGATACTGGATACCTTCGACGAGCAGGGCGTGGACGTCTGCTTTGAGCTGCATCCGGGGGAAGATCTGCACGACGGCGTAACCTTCGAGCGTTTTCTGGCGCTGGTGGATAACCATCCGCGCTGCAACATTCTCTACGACCCGAGCCACATGCTGCTTCAGCAGATGGATTACCTGACCTTTATTGATCTCTACCATGCGCGCATTAAAGCGTTCCATGTCAAGGACGCGGAGTTCCGCCCCAGCGGGCGCAGCGGCGTCTACGGCGGCTACCAGCCGTGGATCAACCGCGCCGGACGTTTTCGCTCGCTGGGTGACGGGCAGATCGACTTTAAGGGCATCTTCAGCAAGCTGACTCAGTACGACTACGACGGCTGGGCGGTGCTGGAGTGGGAGTGCTGCCTGAAGGATGGCGATACTGGCGCGAGTGAAGGCAGCGAATTTATCCGCCGCCACATTATTCCCGTTTCCGGACGGGCGTTTGATGATTTCGCCGCAGGGGGCAGCCATGATTAACGTCGGGATTATCGGTAGCGGGTTTATTGGCCCGGCACACATCGAGGCGCTCAGGCGTCTCGGGTTTGTGCAGGTGGTCGCGCTCTGCGACGGTTCGCTCGTTAAGGCGCAGGAAAAGGCGCGCCAGCTAAATGTGCCGCATGCTTACGCCAGCGTGGAAGAACTGCTCGCGCACCCCAATCTGCATGCGGTGCACAACTGCACGCCGAACCACCTGCACGCGGAGATTAACCGCCAGATCCTGCGCGCGGGCAAGCACGTGTTTTCCGAAAAGCCGCTGTGCATGACGCCGGACGAGGCGCGCGAGCTGGTGGCGCTGGCAGAGCAGGCGGGCGTGGTGCATGGCGTGAGCTTTGTCTATCGTCAGTTTGCGATGGTGCGCCAGGCGGCGAGCATGATGCGCGCGGGCACCCTCGGGCGGCTGTTCGCCTCGCACGGCAGCTATTTGCAGGACTGGATGCTGCTGGAAACCGACTACAACTGGAGGGTGGATGCCGCGCTCGGCGGCGCATCGCGGGCGGTGGCGGATATCGGCTCCCACTGGTGCGATACGGTGCAGTATGTCACCGGCAGGCGCATTACTGAGGTGATGGCTGATTTATCCATCGTCTGGCCGACGCGCAAGGCTAACGTGGCGGGCAGTCAGACGTTTACGCACGACGAACATGCTCACTATGAAGATAAACTGGTCACTACCGAAGACTTCGGCTCGGTGCTGTTGCGTTTTGACGACGGCAGCAAGGGCAGCTTTAGCGTCTCGCAGGTGAGCGCGGGGCGAAAAAACCGCCTGACCTTTGAAATTAACGGCAGCGAGCAGTCGGTGGCGTGGGATCAGGAAACCCCGCAGCAGCTGTGGATCGGCCATCGCACCCGGGCAAACCAGACGCTCAGCGACGATCCGGGTCTGATGAACCGTGATGTGGCCGACAGCGCCCATTTCCCCGGCGGACACATTGAAGGCTGGCCGGATGCTTTTAAAAATATGATGGCGCAATTTTACCGTGCCGTGCAGGCGGGAGCGATGCCGGATAATCCGCAGTTTGCCACCTTCCACGATGGCGCCAGTGTGATGTATATCCTTGATGCGATTGTGAAAAGCCATCAGCTGCAGCGCTGGGTGCGTGTGGAATACTGACGCATTGCCCGGTTCGCCGGGCAACCAATTTATGGTAGCCTGCACAAAACGCTAACCGCAGGATGTATCGTCGCTATGTCAATTCAGAAAATCGCTCAACTGGCCGGGGTATCCGTGGCAACGGTCTCTCGCGTACTGAATAACAGCGATACCGTGAAGGCAAAAAACCGCGAGCGCGTTTTGCAGGCGATCCAGGAGAGTAACTACCAGCCCAATCTACTGGCGCGTCAGCTGCGCACCGCCCGCAGCTATATGATCCTGGTGATGGTCTCGAACATCGCCAACCCGTTCTGTGCCGAAGTGGTGAAGGGCATCGAAGCCGAGGCGGAAAAGAACGGCTACCGCATCCTGCTGTGCAACTCCGGCTCGGATATTGAGCGCTCCCGCTCGGGCTTAAGCCTGCTCTCCGGCAAAATCGTCGACGGCATTATCACCATGGATGCGTTCTCGAAGCTGCCGGAGCTGGCCGCGCTGATTGGCAACGCGCCGTGGGTGCAGTGCGCCGAATACGCCGATGCGGGCGCGGTCTCCTGCGTGGGGATTAACGATGTTGATGCCTCCCAGCACGTTGTCAGCCAGCTTGCCGACGGGGGCCGCAAACGCATTGCGCTCATCAACCACGACCTCAGCTACAAATATGCCCGTTTGCGCGAACGCGGCTATAAGAGCGTCATACACCTGCGGGATCTGGACTATCAGGCGGTGGAGTACGCCAGTGAGCTCAGCTCCAGTGCGGGCATGGCGGCGATGCAAAATCTGTTAAAGGCAAACCCGCCGGATGCGGTGTTTGCCGTTTCCGATACGCTGGCGGCGGGGGCGCTGCGCGCCATTCAGCAGGCAGGGCTGCGGGTGCCAGAAGATATCGCGGTGGTGGGTTTTGACGGCACCGAGCTGGCGGAGATGATTTCTCTCACCACCATTGAACAACCGTCGCGGGATATCGGGCGCAAGGCGGTCAATCTGCTGTTAAATAAGATCGACAACCCGGATGCGCCCACGGAAAGGGTCATGATGGACTGGCGCTTTATTTCCCGCGCCAGCACCTGATTATCTGGCGATGACGCCAGCCAGCGAGCGAATATCGTTTCCGGTTGGCGACTGGTGAATACGCAGGCCAAATTCATCCACCACCGCGAAAATATGATCGAAGATGTCGGCCTGAATATCTTCGTATTCCGCCCAGATCACCGTGTTGGTAAAGGCATATATTTCAATCGGCAGCCCGTTGGCATCTGGCGCGAGCTGGCGCACCATCAGCGTCATATCTTTACGAATACGCGGGTGGTTACGCAGATATTCATTCAGATAGGCACGGAAGGTGCCGATATTGGTCATCTTGCGCAGGTTTAATACCGATTCCCCTTCGCCGTTCTGCTGATTCCACAGGTTAATTTCCTCATGACGCGCGGCCAGATACGGCTTCAGTAGTTTCGCCTGAATCAGTTTCTGCTGCTCCTGCTCATCGAGGAAATGAATGCTGGTGGTATCGATATTCAGGCTACGCTTGATGCGGCGACCACCGGAGGCTGACATGCCGCTCCAGTTGATGAACGCGTCGGACACCAGCGCCCAGGTCGGGATGGTGGTGATGGTGTTATCGAAGTTGCGCACTTTAACGGTGGTCAGGCCGATGTCGGTCACCGTGCCGTTGGCCCCGTATTTCGGCATCTCCAGCCAGTCCCCGAGCTTCAGCATGTCGTTGGCGGAGAGCTGAATACCGGCCACTAAGCCCAGTATCGGGTCTTTAAAGACCAGCATCAGAACGGCAGCCATCGCACCCAGGCCGCTTATCAGAATGGCGGGTGACTGACCGATCAGAAGGGAGATAATTAATATTCCCACCAGAATGGCGCTCACCAGCTTGATGCCCTGGAATATCCCCTTCAGCGGCAGCTGTGATGCGGTGGCCATTTTCTGCGACAGATTAAAAATCACATCCAGCAGCGAGAAGAAGGAGAGCAGGGCATAGACCATCACCCACAATTTTGCGCAGGTGGTGAGCATTTCCGCCGCTTCGCTGCCTTTTTGCAGCCACAGAACCGCCTGAACGTTGACGATTATCCCCTGGAGGGTAAACGCCAGACGGTGAAATAACTTGTTCTGCGTAATGATCTGCAACCATAAATGGCTGCTGGCCTGCGCGCGTTTTTCGAAGGCGCGCAGCACCACTTTGTGCAGAATAAAATGAACGATAATGGCTGTAAGAAAAATAATACCAAAGATAATCACTAAAGAGGTGGTGTGATTAATTTCAATCCCTAACTCTTCAACCTGAGCAATTAATTCCTGCATAACGTCTCCTGTATTGATGCAGCCCCATAATGGCGGCTGCGGATCTATTATGCAAATTCAGGCAGTTTTATTTTGTCGCCGGACAGGCCTTGACGACCGGCAAACACAGACGATGGCGCATACGCAGCGTGGCCACTGCCAGCACCCCCATCATGGCCGTTTCCACCATCAGGAAGACGTTGACTGCCTGGGTGTAATCTCCGTGATGATTTTGCAGCCCGTGCAGCAAAATCGCGCCGAAAATGGCCGGGCCAAGCCCCAGCGCAGCCTGTTGCAGCGTGCTTAAAATCGCGCTCGCGGCCCCCGCGTCGTCAGGCTGGATATCGCGCATCCCGATACGGTAGAAGCTGTTTACAATCAGCGCCTGCCCGTATCCCACCAGCCCGGTGGCCGGGGCCAACGTCAGCGCGGTATTCTGCATCCCCCAGTGACGGAACGTGGCGATCAGCGCCACCAGGCCAACAAGCTGAATCGCAAGCCCGGTCAGCAGGATGGCGCTGGTGCTGTAGCGGGCAATCAGGCGTGGGGCGAACCAGGCGGAAATAAAATAGGTGACGCCGAGCGCGATAAAGCTGTTCCCGGACTGCCACGGCGCCATCCCCAGACCGCTTTGCATGGTCAGCGCCATACAGAACATAAACCCGGACCAGACGCTGAAAAAGAGTATCCCGATCAGCACGCCAAAACGGATGCTGCGCAGCTGCAACAGGCGCGGCGCGATGAGCGGGTGGGCATCTTCTCGCTCTTTCTTACGCGCGTTTAACACCATCAAAAAGACCAGCGGCACAATCGCCAGCAGCGCGGCCTTCAGCGGCCACGACCAGTGCCACTGCGGGCCGAGCGCCATCGGGAACAGCAGACAGCACAGTATCGCCGTCAGCAGGACAGTACCGGTCCAGTCAATGCGCGACGGCGTGTCGCGGCGAGTTTCCGGCACGTAGCGACGGCTCAACGCCAGCACCACCAGACAAATCGGCACGTTGATAAAGAAGGCGTTACGCCAGCCAAGCCCGGCGATGTCCGCCGACACCAGCCAGCCGCCACCCATCTGGCCGACGATAAACGCAATACCGCCGATACCGCCGAACAGACTGATCGCTTTGGCGTGTGCCGTTCCTTTTAACGTCACGTGCAACGTCGCGAGAATTTGCGGCATGATCAGCGCGGCGCCCGCGCCCTGAATAATGCGCGCGGCAAGCAACTGTTCGATATTGCCCGCCATGCCGCACAGCAGCGAGGCCAGGCCAAAACTCGCCACGCCCCACATAAACAAGCGACGGCGGCCAAGGTTATCGCCCAGCTTGCTGCCGGGGGCCAGACAGACGGCAAAGGCCACGCCGTAGAGGGCGACGATCAGCTCCAGTTCGGTGGCGGTGGCGTGTAACGAATGGGTGATGGAATCCAGCGCCACGTTGGTGATCGAGGTATCAATCAGCGGCAGCATCTGGCCGGTTAACAGCAATATCAGGCCCGCACGACCCGGTGAAACAACTGACGTATTCATGGTGACTCCATTGCGTCAAACAGCGTAGAGTCGTAGCATCAACCATCTGATAAACGGGTACCAGTTCTTGCTTATACTGGTACTGGTACTACCATGCAGGAGATGTTATGGCGCTGATGTCTGAACCTGTCACCTCTCTCCAGGATGACACCCGCAAGCAGCTGGGCGCGTTTTTGCGTGCCCGGCGCGAAAGCCTCGATCCGCAGCGGCTCGGCTTACCGCGCAGCGGCCGTCGCCGCACGCCGGGCCTGCGCCGGGAGGAGGTAGCGATGCTCGCGGATGTCGGTGTGACCTGGTACACCTGGCTGGAACAGGGCCGGGACGTCAATCCGTCCAGCGCGGTGATGGCCGCCATTGCAAAAGCGCTGCAATGCACCCCGACCGAAGCCCGGCATCTTTTTGTGCTTGCCGGTTTGCCGCCGGGCGAAGCCCCGCAGGCGGTGTGCTGTGAGGGGATCAGCGAAGGCACGCGTCGCCTGCTGGATACCCTGATGCCGAAGCCTGCCAGTATTCAGAAACCGAATTTCGATATCGTGGCGTGGAACGACAGCTTCGGACACCTGATGGGCGTCGATTTCAACGCTATCCCGCCGGAAGATCGCAACTGTATTTACCTGTTCCTCACCCATCCGGCGTGGCGCGCGCGGCTCGGCAAACGTGACGACGTGCTGCCGATTTTCGTCTCCTACTTCCGCGCGGCAATGGCTGAGCACCGTGGCGACCCGCTCTGGGAAGCGAAGCTGGCGCGTTTTTTTGCGGTGTCCGAGGAGTTCAAAACCCTGTGGCACCAGCGCAACGACGTGCGCGGCGTGGAGAACCAGCTCAAGCTGTTCACCCATCCCGAGCTGGGGGATTTTCATCTCCAGCAGATGTACTGGTACTCTGCGCCGCGAAACGGATCGCGGCTGCTGGTCTATTTACCGGTGGACGAGGCGGGGGAGAGGGCGATGGCGTGGCTGGAGGCGCAGGGGAAATAAGTTTTTTGCGAGGGGCTTTCAGGGAATAAGAGCTGGCTCTGCTAAGCGGATGAGACAGGTATAAGGTGGCGTTTAACTTAAATCAACCGACTGAATCGACATCATTTCGATGAGGGATTAAGTCGACTATACTCACGCCATGAGAAACAACAAATGTCGCCACTGATGATTGATTCCGCAGACTTCAGCCAAAAACTCGGCCTTATCTCCCGAAACGTCGAACACACCGAAGCGTTCCTGGCACGAGGTACGGCGGAATTTCATCTGCCGGGGTTTCTGCTGCCTGTGGGATACCGGCTCCTGAAATCGCGTTATGGTGATGAATATCGTCTCGTGACCACCGATGACGGCAAACCTTATACGGCGTATGCCGTAAAGCTTAAATTTCATAAAGAAATTACCTTTCCCCACGGTGCCGCCACGCAGGTGATGGTGTGGCGTACGCCACGTGCCGTTCATCAACGCGTGATAAGCGGGTTGCCACAACTCTTTTTTCAGTGGGTGCTAAGCGAATACGACATCGTTGTCTCTGACAGCGAACAAACGGGAGACGGGCAACGGTTCTGGCTGCGCATGATCGACTGGGCGTTTACCATGAACTATCGCATTAGCGTGGCGGACGGTACGGTGGGAGAAGCGTGGACGTTAACGCCCGTAAATTCCTACGCTGAGCTGGAAGAGCGCTGGATTGCTTTTGCCTGGGGAAACGATCGTGAGGTCCATCCGCATCGCAGGCTTGTCATCAGTAAAGCGTAACGGGCCGCATGCAGCGGCCCATTTTCATTAGCATTCAGTCACAATCGTGCTCAGCGGCAGGCGAGACTTCGGCAGCGTGGCATTGAAATCCTCAACGCTGTGATGCCCAACAGGCACCACCACCAGGCTGGTGAAGCCTTTCTCTTTCAGGCCGAACTCTTCGTCGAGGATTGCGGCATCGAAGCCTTCAATCGGCACTGCGTCCAGGCCCATCGCGGCCACGCCCAGCAGGAAGTTGCCGACGTTCAGGTAAACCTGCTTCGCCATCCACTGGTCGTCATCTTTCAGATCCACGCGGTGCATGTCGGCAAAATAGCAGCGGCCTTTGTGGTTCGCGGCTTTTGCTTCTGGCGTGGCGAAACGGCCGTCAGCCTCTTCCTGATCGACGACGCGCTCAAGCCAGGCATCGTCCATCGCGGTTTTCGCACAGAACACCACCACGTGAGAGGCATCCAGCATTTTGCGTTCGTTAAACACATAGGTGCCCGCCGCGGATTTTGCCACGCGCGCTTTACCCTCTTCAGTACTGGCAACAATAAAGTGCCACGGCTGGGAGTTGGTGCTGGACGGGCTGTATTGCAGCAGCGTTTTGATTTTTTCCGCTTCTTCTGCGGTCAGTTTTTTGGCTGGGTCGAACGCCTTGGTAGAATGGCGTTTCAGGGCGACAGAAATAATATCCATAACAACTCCTGGTGATGAAATTCGCCCGCGGGCGGGCGTGAAAGGAAAGCAGATTACCGCGCGAAGCGGGAAAGGATAAGTGCGATTCGAGCGCTTATTCTGTTCGTCTCAGACGAACAATCAGGCTGGCCGAATCCACTTCTGATCTTTTTTCGGCAGTTTATCAACGACCAGATTCCACGAATCCGTAATCAGGTCGGTGACCAGTTCAGGCGTGATGTCGTCCGTGCCATAAAGGGAGATCCAGTGTTTTTTATTCAGATGGTAGCCAGGCTCCACGCCACGGTAGATCTGCTGATTGAGCAGCGATTTTTCCGGATCGGATTTCAGGCTGACGTGGGCCCGACCGTGAGCGGTCGCCATCAGCATAAAAATTTTCCCGCCCACCTTAAACACGTCATACTCCGGGCCAAACGGCCAGCAATGTTCGGTAAAAGGCATTTCCAGCGCGACGCGTCTGGCATGTTCCTGCAAGGCTTTACTGTCCATGGCTCTCTTCCTCAGCAAGCCCGCGCCACATGGCTTCAAAGCCCAGCGCTTTAAAATCGACGGCACGGGACGGATCGCGCGCGGCAAACTCCATGGTGGTTTCAGCCAGCGATAAGAATATTGCATCACCGAAGGTCTTAAACTCGTCAGACATAAACACCGGGCGCACCGAGCGGTGACACAGTTCGTGTATTTCCGGGAACATGTCTTTCACCGCCTGCTCGGTTTCAATGTTCAGCTTTTCACTGACGCCAATCTGGCGGATAGCCGCATGCGCCAGGGGGTTACGAATGCCCCAGTCCACATAGCTATTCCAGATATTACGGGTATGCTCTTTTGGCTGGGTGATGGTGCGATCGAGGTTTGCCAGCATGGTCTGGCAAAGATCCTGCTTCAGATGCAGATAGAGGGCATTCAGCAGATCGTCTTTGGTAGCAAAGTAGCGAAACAGTGTCCCTTCAGCGACGCCCGCATTACGGGCAATTAACGCCGTTGAGGCGGCAATACCTGACTGCGCAAACGCAGCCGTTGCTGCTTCCAGTAAGGCCTGTTTTTTATCTTCACTCTTCGGACGTGCCACTAAATTTTTCCTCCCGTCATTTGTAAAAACCCTGATTGAAACACGTGCTTTGCCACGCTGCAACGCGGAATGTCAAAGATCGAAAACCTTCTTGACGGCGTAATCATCCCATCTATAATGAGTGCTTACTCACTCATAATCAAGTTCAACCCGCGCAAACTATCGGACAGGGCGCGTTGGCGGGTCAGGATAATGAAAAAGCCTCTATTCATCTGCGTGGTGTTAGTTATGATTATTGCTTCAGCTGCCAGTTTACCGTTTGTACTGAATGCCGGATTTGGCCAGCCACCGCAGGGTGCGCAGCTCTCTGAAGTGGAGGCCTCTCCGCACTATCGCGACGGGCAATTCCATAACACGCTCCCTACGCCGGGCTTTACCGGGCAACAAAATATGCTGGTGGCGTGGTGGCAGTTCCTTACCCGTAAAACCGAAAACGCCCGTCCTGCGCAGCCGCTGCCGCTGGTGAAAACCGATCTGGCGAGCCTGTCGCCTGAACAGGACACGCTGGTGTGGCTCGGCCACTCCTCCTGGTATATGCAGCTGGCGGGGCAACGAATCCTGATCGATCCGGTTCTGAGTAACTACGCCGCACCGTTCTCCTTCCTCAATAAAGCCTTTGCGGGGGAGTACCCGTGGCGTGCGGAGAGCATGCCGGAGATCGACCTGCTGATTATCTCCCACGATCACTATGACCATCTGGATTACGCCACCATCAAGGCGCTGCTGCCGAAGGTTAAGCGCGTGGTCACCCCGCTGGGCGTGGGTTCGCATCTGCGCTACTGGGGGATGAACCCTGAGATTATCGACGAGCGGGACTGGAACCAGTCGGTACGTATCAGCGATGCGCTGACGGTACATGTTCTGCCGGCGCGCCATTTTTCCGGGCGCGGCATTAAGCGTAACCAGACCCTGTGGGGCAGCTTTATGTTTGTCTCTCCGGAGCAGAAGGTCTACTACAGCGGAGACTCCGGTTATGGCCCGCACTTCAAAGCGATTGGCGAGCAGTTTGGCGGAGTTGACTTAGCCATTATGGAAAACGGCCAGTACGACCAGGACTGGAAGTACATCCATATGCATCCGGCGGAAACGGCGCAGGCCTCGGCAGATCTCAATGCCAGAGCGGTCGTACCGGGACATAACGGGCGTTTTGTGCTGGCGAAACATACCTGGAACGATCCACTGATCCAGCTGGCGAAAGCCAGTAAGGATAAAAACTACCGGCTGCTGACACCGGAGCTGGGCGAGCCCGTGCGGGTGAGTGATACCACGCAACAATTTCGCGAGTGGTGGGAATAATGTTTAAGCGAGAAGCAGAGGGGGAGAGCAGTATGACGATTTCCGCTCAGGTCATTGATACGATTGTCGAATGGATCGATGACAACCTACACCAGCCGTTACGCATCGAAGAGATTGCCCGCCATGCGGGTTACTCAAAATGGCATTTACAGCGGCTGTTTATGCAGTACAAAGGCGAAAGTCTGGGGCGCTACATCCGCGAACGCAAGCTGCTGATGGCGGCGCGCGATCTGCGTGAGTCAGACGAGCGCGTGTACGATATCTGCCTGCGCTACGGGTTTGACTCGCAGCAGACGTTTACCCGCATCTTTACCCGCACCTTCAACCAGCCGCCCGGGGCGTACCGCAAAGAGAACCATAGCCAGACACATTAACATGTCGCGTGTAGGCCGGGTAAGGCGTAGCCGCCACCCGGCTTTTTTGTGGGCTCGGTGCCCGTAATTGCCCGGTGGCGCTGCGCTTACCGGGCCTACAAATCACTTACCACCGATAATTCACCGTCGCCGTCACCGTCCGGCCAATCCCGTAGAAGCACGCCGTATCGCTTGCGCATGACGCCACATACTTCGTGTCCGCCACGTTATTGACGTTGAACTGCACGCTTGCCCCTTTCAGGCTGCGGTTCATCTCGCCCAGATCATAGCGCAGCATCGCGTCATACAGATCCACCGATGGCACCTTAAAGGTGTTCTTCGCATCGCCGTAGCTGGTGCCGATGTAGCGCATCCCCACGCCAGCGGTCAGGCTCTTGAGCGCCCCGCCCGGAACGGTATAGCTGGCAAACGCAGACGCCATATGCGTCGGGATACGCGCCGGGGTCTTGCCCTCGGTGCCCGCCACCGTGGTGCTTTCGGTTTTTGCATCGGTGTAAGTGTAGGAGCCAATCAGGTTCATGTTATCCATCAGCGTGGCGTGGATTTCCGCTTCAGCGCCTTTCGAACGCACCTTGCCCGCATTTTCGAACCAGCCTTCAGCGCTGTTATAGGTCGCTACGTTGTCCTGAGTTAAATCGTACAGCGCGAGAGTCATCAGCGTGGTGTCGACCGGCTGATATTTCAGGCCAATCTCGGTCTGCTCCCCGGTAGTAGGCCTGAATGGCGCGACGCCCGGCGCACGGTTGGTTTGCAGGTTCGGCTCAAACGACGTGCTGTAGCTGATGTACGGCGAGAGACCAAAATCGAACGCGTACAGCAGGCCAGTGCGCCAGGTAAATTTGCTGTCGTTCTGCTGCGTAAAGCTATTATCGGTGAAGTCGTTGGTACGCACTTCGCTCCAGTCGTAGCGCCCGGAAACCAGCCACTCCCAGTTGTTCCAGCTCATCTGATCCTGAAGATACAGCCCCATCTGGTCGAGATTTTGCTGCTCGTCGGAGGCCGTTTTGAAGGTGCTTTCATCCACGTTCACGCCGTAAACCGGGGTTGTCCAGTCGAGGTCATACTGTGAGCCGCTCCCGCGCGCCAGCAGCTGTTTATCCTTGCTTGTCTTGTAATCAAACCCGCCGAGCAGGGTATGGCTGACGCTCCCGGTCTCCAGCAGATATTCCAGCTGGTTATCGAGGCCAAATTCATTGGTCGTGCGCTCTTCACGCTGGGCGCGACGGGTCAACACCGTGCTGTTGGCCGCGCTGTTGGCGTAAACCAGATAACGGTATTTCTGCTTGATGGTGGCGTAACGGGCGTTCTGGCGGAAGGTGAGGTTGTCGGCGAATTGGTGTTCCAGCTCGTAGCCAATCATCGTCTGCTCGCGCCAGGACTGATTGTAATTCGGATCGCTGACGTTAAAGTCGCGTGGGATGTACTTCCCGTCGACGCTTTTCACCGTGCCATACGCGGGCAGGAAGTTGCGGTATCCGGCATCGGGATCTTTCTGGTAGCTGGTCAGCAGCGTAAAGCGGGTCTGATCGTTCGGATACCAGGTGATCGCCGGGGCGATCGCCATCCGCGTCTCTTTATAATCGTCCACCTGATTATGCTGCGTACGGGCGATACCGTTCACGCGATACAGTACGCGGCCGTCGTCGCTCAGCCTGCCGCCGAAATCAAACGCACCTTCGGCGAGATCGTTATTGCCGGTGCGGAACTGCACGTTGTGAATGGCCTCCGCCGTCGGGCGCTTGCTGGTCATGCTGATTAACCCGCCAGGATTCACCTGACCAAACAGGACCGACGCCGGGCCGCGCACCAGCTCCACGCGCTCCAGCAGCCACGGGTCAACTGTGCCCGTCTGTGATGAGGCCGTTGCGCCAAAGCTTAAGCCGTCGAGGAATTTTGGCACGTAGCTAAAGCCGCGCACAAACACCTCGTCGTTACGGTTAGACGAGCCCCGGTATTCGGTAAACACGCCCGCCGAGTAGCGCAGCGCCTGCGAAACGGATGTGACGTCCTGCATGTTCATTTGATCGCGGGTGATCACCGATACCGACTGCGGCGTCTTCACAATCTCCGCGCTGGTCTTGGTGGCGGAGAGCGTTTTCGTCGCCACAATGCCTTTTACGGGCGCAGTGGGCTCTTCACTCACGCCCTGCGTCACCGTAATCGTTTCTTCTTTCGTTTCTGCCTGAGCCGCGACGCTGGTCGTCGCCAGACTCAGCAGCCAGAGCTGCATTATCTTATTATTTTTAAACATTTTTATTGAACGTCCTTGGTTGCTATCGCCATAAAAACACCGGTAAATCGCCGTTGATGATATTGCAAATTATTACCATTTGCATTAGCGTTGTTAACAAATTTCGTTGGGGAACAAGCGGTAATGAAGAGGGTATGGAGTGGGTTGCTGTTGGGGATCGGCGCGCTGCCCGCCATGGCGGCAACGTGCGAGCAGTCGTCCCGGCAGGGCGATGTTCAGGGAAAGTTTGATGCCAGCGGCGAAGTCTGCTTCTCCCTGCCTGAACTGGGTGAAAATTACGTTTCCGCCACGCTGAATGGCGTGACGGATGCGCGCCTGCTGGATGGGCAAAACCGCCGCATCCGCACGCTGATCGAAAACGGTCCTGCGGACGGGGAACACACGCTGCTGTTTGCCCTGCCGGTGAAACAGAACACCTCGCTGGTGCTACACGGCGAAGCCGGTAAGCCGTGGCGTTTTCAGTGGCGGATGAAAGAGACCTCTCCGTTACCACGCGTGCAGATGCTGGCGCCAGTAAGCCCGACGCTAAAGGCGCTGGCAAACGTCCTTTCTGCCGGTGGAAGTACCGAGGCGTTCTGGCAGGCGCAGCGTCGACAGGGAACGCCAATGGTGGAACCGGTAGATGCGAGCCATAAGCGCGTGACCTTTCTGTGGCGCGGCGCGCGGGATAACGTCTTCATTCTCGGCTCTCCGGCGGGGGATCACGATCCGCTGTTCCGCCTGGGCAACAGCGACGTTTGGTTCCGCAGCTACGTGGTCCCCGCTGATACGGTGATGCAATATAAGCTCGCCCCCGATGTGCCGATCGTTGAAGGCTCTGCCCGCGATCAACGCCGCGCCATCCTGGTGAGCGCACAGGCCGATCCGCTTAACCCGAACACCTTTGGGGAGCAGAAGGCGGATCGATGGAACCGTTACTCGCTGCTCGATCTCAGCCCGGCGCGCTACTGCTCCGTTCAGGCCACGGCAAAGCCGCTGGTGCACGGGACGTTGAGCCGTCAGAGTTTTTCCAGCCACATCCTCGGCAACGCCCGCGACGTGATGATCTACAAACCGCGCGGCGCACAGCCCGCACGCTGGACGTTAATTCTGTTCGACGGGCAGATTTATCAGGACGAATACCATTTTGCCAACGTGCTGGACGGTCTGATTGCCCGGCATCACCTGCCACCGATTAACGTGGTGTTTATCGACAGCCTCGATCACGCCCGTCGCGGCAACGAGCTGCCGCCGAACCCGGAATTTGCTGACTTTATGGCGCACGAGCTGCTGCCGTGGCTGCGCGGGCAGGGCATCGGCATGCAGCGGCAGAAAACGGTGCTGGCGGGGTCGAGCTACGGGGGAATTGCCTCGTCATGGGTGGCGCTGCGCTATCCGCGTCTGTTTGGCAACGTGCTGAGCCTTTCCGGCTCCTACTGGTGGGCGCCGAAAGGTGACGCCCCCGGCTGGCTGACGCGTCAGTACCAGCAGTCGCCGCCGTATCCGGTGCGCTTCTGGTTACAGGCCGGAAAGTTTGAAACCACGGGGCCGGGCGGCGGCATTTATCGCACCACGCAGGATTTTGAACAGGTGCTGAAGGAAAAAGGCTATCGCGTCAGCTTCCACCCCTCATCCAGCGGCCACGACTATGCGGCCTGGTGTGAAGCGCTGATCCACGGGATGCGCGATCTCACTGGCTTACGACGCCAGTGAAAACCAGCGGCGCCAGATGAAACGCAGGATAAAGAATTCGATGGCGCCGAGCACCAAAAACCACAGACAGAACAGAATGGTGTACAGCTGATTCAGATCGACCATATGAAAGGTCTGAACCAGTTTCTGCGCCAGCACCAGACCCAGCGACGGCGCAGGTAACAGCAGACAGGAGAGCAGGGCCATCAGCAAAATGCCCCCTGCGGTGAGCAGCGATTCTAACGGGTGTTTCATCGTAATGTTAATCGTGAGTTAAAAATGTCATTGTCCGGCATCCTGAAACGTAAAGCAATATCATCCCCACTGGCAAAATTGAGTGAAAGGCCACCATTATTCTGCGAGTTAATAACGGAAAATAGATAATATTTCCGGGGCGATTAAATTAATATCGCGTAATGTAAATAAACGTCTTTTTCACGAAAATAATTTTACAAAGCTATAGGTGCTATATCCAATTAACGTCGCAATAACAATGGCTGCGACAATGTATAACGCCAGGCGCCGCCCGCGATAAATACCAAACATGCTTCCTCCTCGTTTAGTGTTGGTTTAGAAATATTTTGTAAAAATCAACGCGTCGAAATAATTTTAATCAGTTTTGAATAACCGGGTAGTCAATATATTGCGGTAGATCAATTTAACCCGCAAGACTTAAAAATGAATTATTTAAAGCCAGAAAGGAATTCCGGCTTCCGTCCACCGGATATTGAAGGAAAAATACCATGACCAAAAAAAATTTCTCGCAGAATATGCCACCCGCAGGCGGGCAGGCGTACCAGCAGACCGTAGAGCAGGTGCTTGCTCAGGCGCAGAGCCAGGCGAATGGACTGGACCGCACCGAGGCGCAGGCACGTTTGCAGAAGCATGGCCCGAACGCGCTGCCGGAGAAAAAAGGCAAGCCGGGCTGGCTGCGTTTTCTCGCGCATTTTAACGATGTCCTGATTTACGTCCTGCTGGCGGCCGCCGTATTAACGGCTGTAATGGGACACTGGGTTGATACGCTGGTTATCCTGGGTGTGGCGGTAATCAATGCCTTAATTGGCCACATTCAGGAAAGTAACGCAGAAAAATCCCTGAAGAGTATTCGCAATATGCTCTCCAGCGAGGCGCGCGTAATTCGTAATGGTAACCATGAAACCATCCCGACGACGGAAATCGTCCCGGGCGATATTATTGTGTTGCGCGCAGGAGATCGTATTCCGGCGGATATGCGCTTAATTGAAGCGCATAATTTACGCGTGGAAGAGGCAATTCTGACCGGCGAATCCACCGTGGTGGATAAACACATTAATCCGCTGAGCGGTGAACTGCCGCTGGGCGACCGCACCAATATGGTCTTCTCCGGGACGACCGTAAGCGCGGGCGGTGGCGTTGGCCTGGTCACCGCGACCGGTAAGGATACGGAGCTCGGCCACATCAACCAGATGATGGCGGGCATTGAAAAGCACCGCACCCCGCTGCTGGTGCAGATGGACAAGCTGGGCAAAGCGATTTTCGCCATCATTCTGGCGATGATGGCCGCGCTGTTTGTCTTCAGCCTGGTGTTCCGCGAGATCCCGATGGGCGAGCTGCTGCTCTCCCTGATTAGCCTGGCGGTAGCCTCCGTACCGGAAGGTCTGCCGGCGATTATCTCCATCATCCTCTCTCTGGGCGTACAGGCGATGGCGCGTAAGCGGGCGATTATCCGCAAGCTGCCGACGGTTGAAACCCTGGGCGCGATGACCGTGGTCTGCTCGGATAAAACCGGCACCCTGACTATGAACGAGATGACGGTGAAAGCCATCATTACCGCCGATACGTGCTATCGCGTGGACGGCAACAGCTACGAGCCGGTGGGCAACCTCTACCTCGAAGGCAGCGACGAGCCGGTGCAGATCCAGCCGGGCACCGTGCTGGAGCAGTACCTGCGCACCATCGACCTGTGTAACGACAGCCAGCTGATTCAGGACGAGCGCGGCCTGTGGGGCATCACCGGCGGCCCGACCGAGGGCGCGCTGAAGGTGCTGGCGGCAAAAGCCCACCTCGCACCGGTCGAGACCACCCTGGTCAACAAGATCCCGTTCGACTCGCAGTACAAGTACATGAGCACCCACTACCAGATTGGCGGTGAGGAGCAGATATTGATCACCGGCGCGCCGGACGTGATTTTCGCCCTGTGTGAGCAGCAGCAGACCCGCAACGGTGCGCAAGCCTTTGACCGCGCGTACTGGGAAACGGAGATGGAGCGCTATGCGCGTCAGGGGCTGCGCATGGTCGCCGCGGCGTTCAGGCCAGCGAACGGTGAGCAGACACTGACTCACGACGACCTGAGCCACGGCCTGATCTTCCTCGGCATTGCCGGGATGATGGATCCGCCGCGTCCGGAAGCGATTGAGGCGATTAACGCCTGTCAGCAGGCGGGGATCCGCGTGAAGATGATCACCGGGGATCACCCGCAGACGGCGATGAGCATAGGCCAGATGCTGGGGATCACTAACAGCGAGCAGGCGGTCACCGGCTATGAGCTGGAGAAGATGGACGACGCCGAGCTGGCCGAAGCGGCGGTGAAGTATGACATCTTCGCCCGTACCAGTCCGGAGCATAAGCTGCGCCTGGTGAAAGCGTTACAGGACAAAGGCGAAATCGTCGGCATGACCGGTGACGGCGTGAACGATGCGCCAGCGCTGCGTCAGGCGGATGTGGGTATTGCGATGGGCATCAAAGGCACGGAAGTCACCAAAGAGGCGGCGGACATGGTCCTGACGGACGATAACTTCGCCACCATCGCCAGCGCGGTGAAAGAGGGGCGTCGCGTTTACGACAACCTGAAGAAGACCATTCTGTTCATCATGCCGACCAACCTGGCGCAGGGGCTACTGATTGTGATTGCGCTGCTGGCGGGGAACATCATTCCGCTGACGCCGGTGTTGATCCTGTGGATGAACATGGCGACCTCCGCCACGCTCTCCTTCGGCCTGGCCTTCGAGGCCGCCGAGCGCAACATCATGCGCCGCCCACCGCGCCAGACCGGGCAGCACGTGATGGACGCCTACGCCGTATGGCGCGTGGCTTTCGTCGGCACCATGATTGCCATCGCCGCCTTTGCGCTGGAAGCCTGGCTGGCCCCGCGCGGGCACAGCGCGGAGTTCATCCGCACCGTGCTGCTCCAGATGCTGGTCTGCGCCCAGTGGGTGTACATGATTAACTGCCGCAACACCGAAGGGTTCTCCCTGAACCGCGGCCTGCTGGCGAACAAAGGGATCTGGCTGGTAACGGGCGTACTGTTCCTGCTCCAGGCGGCGATCATCTACCTGCCGTTTATGCAGATGCTGTTCGGCACCGAAGCGCTGCCGCTGCGCTACTGGTTCGTGACGCTGGCGGTGGCGGGGGTGATGTTCTTCGTCGTCGAAATCGAGAAGCGACTGACCCGCAGGTTCCGTAAGGCTGCATAACTAAAACCTTACCCCTCACCCTGCCCTCTCCCCAAAGGGGAGAGGGTGTTCAAGTTCCCTCTCCCCTTTGGGGAGAGGGTTAGGGTGAGGGGAAAATACTGAGGTACTCCCATGAAACTCCCGCTCCTGTTCATACTCCTCGCCGCTACCCTGCCGCCCGCATTCGCCGCAGTCATTCCCGTGCGTGTCGCCACCGTGGAGCAAACCGCCCACGCCGCCGAACGTCAGATCCCGGGTCGCATTGAAGCGATTCACACCGTTGAACTGCGCGCGCGTACGGAAGGCGTCATCACCAAAATCCACTTTCGCGACGGCCAGTACGTGAAAAAAGGTGACGTGCTGTTCGAGCTGGACGACGCCGAGCCGCGCGCCGCCCTGCGCCTGGCGCAGGCCGAAGTGAAAAGCGCCGAAGCCACGCTGCGTCAGGCGCAGCAGCAGCTGTCCCGCTTCGAAAGCCTGGGCAGCAGCAACGCCATCAGCCGCCACGATGTGGACAACGCCCGCATGCAGCGCGACGTAGCGAGCGCCGCGCTGGAGCAGGCGAAAGCCCGTCTCGACACCCGCAGCGTCACCCTCAACTACACGCGCATTACCTCACCGATTGACGGACGCGTGGGGCACAGCAACTTTCACGTCGGCAGCCTGGTGGATCCTGCCAGCGGTGTGCTGGTAGAGGTGGTGCAGCTCGATCCGATCCGCATCGCCTTTGCGCTGGAAGAGGGCGCGTTTGCCACCAAAGCCGGACAGCATGCGGATATCAGCGCCATGAAGCAGGCCTGGCAGGCGCTGATTGACAGCAACGGCCAGCGCGTCAGCGGGGAACTCACCTCCGTGGACAACCGCATCGACCCGCGTACCGCCAGCGTGATGCTGCGCGCCGAGTTCGCCAACCCGCGCCATCAGCTGCTGCCCGGCGGCAATGTGAACGTCTACCTGCGTCCGGCAAGCGAGCAGCCTGTCCTGACCCTGCCCGCCGCTGCGGTACAGCAGAATGGCGACGGGTTCTTCGCCTGGGTGGTTAACGCCGAGGATAAAGCCGAAATGCGTCCGCTTAAGGTCGCCGGGCAGATGGGCCAGCAGTTCCAGATTGCCTCCGGCGTTAAGCCCGGTGAGCGAGCAATTACTGACGGTGCGCAGCGCGTGCAGCCAGGCGCTGCCGTTCAGATACTGAATTAAGGAGCCATCATGCTGACGTTTTTCATCAAACGCCCGCGCTTTGCGATGGTGATTGCGCTGGTCATCACCCTGCTGGGGGCCATCGCGCTGAGGATTATTCCGGTGGAGCAGTACCCGCAGATCACACCGCCGGTCGTGAATGTGTCAGCGTCATGGCCGGGCGCCAGCTCGGCTGACGTGGCGGAGGCCATCGCCACGCCGCTGGAGACGCAGCTGAACGGGGTGGATCATATGCTCTATATGGAGTCCACCAGTTCGGATGAGGGCTCTTACAGCCTGAACATCACCTTTGCGGCGGGCACCGATCCGGATCTCGCCGCCATCGACGTGCAGAACCGCGTGGCGCAGGCCGTGGCGCAGCTGCCGACCGAGGCGCAGCAAAACGGCGTGCAGGTGCGCAAGCGCGCCACCAACCTGATGATGGGGGTAAGCCTTTACTCACCAAATAACACCCACACGCCGCTGTTCGTCAGCAACTACGCCAGCACCCAGGTGCGCGAGGCGCTGTCGCGACTGCCGGGCGTCGGGCAGGTACAGATGTTTGGCGCGCGCGACTACAGCATGCGCATCTGGCTGCGTCCGGACCGCATGAATGCCCTGAACGTGACCAGCGATGACGTGGCGCAGGCGCTGCGCGAGCAGAACGTGCAGGGGGCGGCAGGCCAGGTCGGCACGCCGCCGGTGTTTAACGGCCAGCAGCAGACGCTAACCATCAACGGGCTAGGGCGCTTAAACCAGGCCGACGACTTTGCCAACATCATTATCCGCACCGGGGAGATGGGCCAGCTGGTGCGCCTGAAGGACGTCGCCACCATTGAGCTTGGCTCGCGCAGCTACAGCTCGGGCGCGCAGCTGAACGGGCATGACTCTGCCTACCTTGGCATCTACCCGACGCCGTCCGCTAACGCCCTGCGCGTGGCCGATGCGGTGCGCGCGGAGCTGGAACGGTTATCCACGCGCTTCCCGGACGATCTGGTCTATGAAGTCAAATTCGACACCACCTCGTTTGTGGCCGCTACCATCAAAGAGATTGGCGTCTCGCTGGCGCTGACGATGCTGGCGGTGGTGGTCGTGGTGTCCCTGTTCCTGCAAAGCTGGCGCGCGACGCTGATTGTCGCCCTTGCCATTCCGGTGTCGCTGGTGGGCACCTTTGCGGTGCTCTACGCGCTCGGCTACTCCGCGAACACGCTCAGTCTGTTCGCCATCATTCTGGCGCTGACCATGGTGGTGGATGACGCCATCGTGGTAGTGGAGAGTGTCGAAACGCTGATGGCGGAAGGGCAGAGCCGCACGGCGGCGACCGCGCTGGCGCTGCGTCAGATTGCCGGGCCGGTGATTGCCACCACGCTGGTGCTGCTGGCGGTGTTTGTACCGGTGGCGCTCCTGCCGGGGATCGTGGGCGAGCTGTACCGCCAGTTCGCGGTGACGCTCTCGACCGCCGTCACGCTCTCAAGCCTCGTGGCGCTGACCCTGACGCCCGCGCTCTGCGCGATGCTGCTGCGCCCGCGTCCGGCACAGCCCGCCGCCGTTTTCCGCGGGTTCAACCGCGGGCTGGACGCCACGCGCACGCTTTACACCCGGATCGTGAGCGTGTTCAACCTCCGTCCGTGGCTGGCGCTGCTGGCCACCGCAGGCGCGGCGGCGGTGGTGGTATTCAGCTTTATGTCGATGCCAAAGGGCTTCCTGCCCCAGGAGGATCAGGGCTACTTCTTCGCCAGCGTCCAGCTGCCAGAGGCAGCCTCGCTGGAGCGCACCGAAGCGGTGATGACCACCGCGCGCGAGCTGATCGCTAAAAACCCGGCGGTGGAAGACGTGATTCAGGTCTCCGGGTTTAACATCCTCAACGGCACCAGCGCATCGAACGGCGGGTTTATCTCCATCATGCTCAAAGACTGGAGCGAGCGTCCGCCGCTGGATGAGGTGATGGGCACCCTTCAGCGCCAGCTGCTGGCCCTGCCGGAAGCCACCATCATGACCTTTGCACCGCCGACGCTGCCGGGGCTGGGCAACGCCTCCGGCTTCGATCTGCGCATTCAGGCACAGGCGGGGCAAAGCCCGGCGGAGCTGGAGCGCGTAACTCGCGAGGTGCTGGCGAAAGCCAACCAGCACCCGCAGCTGAGCCGCGTGTTCACCACCTGGAGCAGCAACGTGCCGCAGATGACGCTCACCGTTGACCGTGAGCGCGCGGCCCGCCTCGACGTGCCGGTGTCGCGCATCTTCAGCAGCCTGCAAACTGCCTTTGGCGGCACGCGCGCCGGGGATTTCAGCGTCAACAACCGCGTCTATCACGTGGTGATGCAGAACGAGATGCAGTGGCGCGAGCGCGCAGAGCAAATCAGCGAGCTGTTCGTGCGCAGCAACAGCGGCGAGCGGGTGCGTCTGAGCAACCTCGTCACCATCACGCCGACCGTCGGCGCGCCATTTATTCAGCAGTACAACCAGTTCCCGTCGGTATCGGTGAGCGGCTCGGCAGCGGAAGGGGTGAGCAGCAGCACCGCAATGGCGGCGATGGGCGAGATTCTGGCGGAAAACCTGCCAGCCGGGTACGACTACGCCTGGAGCGGCATGTCGTATCAGGAGCAGCAGACCGGGAATCAGGCGATATGGATTGTGCTGGCGGCGGTGGTGATGGCGTGGCTGTTCCTCGTCGCCCAGTATGAGAGCTGGACGCTGCCGGCGAGCGTGATGCTCTCGGTGCTGTTCGCCATCGGCGGAGCGCTGGTCTGGCTGTGGCTGGCAGGCTATGCCAACGACGTGTACGTGCAGATTGGTCTGGTGCTATTGATAGCCCTCGCCGCCAAGAACGCAATTCTTATCGTGGAGTTTGCCCGCGCCCGTCGTATGGACGGAATGGCGATTGTCGATGCCGCGCGGGAAGGGGCATCACGCCGCTTCCGCGCGGTAATGATGACCGCCGTGTCGTTCATCATCGGCGTATTGCCGATGATGCTGGCGACCGGGGCGGGTGCCCAGAGCCGCCGCATTATCGGGACCACGGTGTTCAGCGGCATGCTGGTAGCCACCGTGGTGGGGATAGTGTTCATCCCGGCGCTGTTCGTGCTGTTCCAGCGCCTTCGCGAGTGGGGGCATGGCCTTACGGACTCGTCGCCCACAGCTCACAGTGCTTCTGCACCAGAGAAATCAGCGAGCCGCCATCGGCGATAAAGTCCCGCATGCGCTGCGCCTCGCTCTTGCCCTGCTTTAACAGCAGGGCAATTTCCTTGATGGCGCTCGTCGCGCCGAGTTTCTCGGCCGACGGTGCAACCTGCTCCAGCAGCCAGGCGATATCTTCCGCCACGGTTTTGTGCTCGCCGGTATGCACGTCGGTCAGAATGCCTTCCAGCCCGTAGCGACAGGCCTGAAAACGGTTAAAGCGGTATAGCAGAAAATCCCGTTCCTGATGCTTATAGGGCCGCGCAGTCAGCAGCCAGTGCGACGTCGCCTGAATAAGCCCGGCGATGTTAATGGCGTGACCGAGCGTCAGCGGCGTATCCATCACCCGCACCTCTACGGTGCCAAAGTGCGGGCTGGGGCGGATGTCCCAGTGCAGATCCTTAATGCTGTCGATCATGCTGGTGGAACTCAGGCGGCGGAACAGCCCCTCGAACTCCTGCCAGCTGTTGACCCACGGCATCTGGCCGTTATCCGGGAACCCGGAAAATATGTTGAGCCGCGACGAGGAAAACTTGGTGTCCGTGCCCTGCATATAAGGCGACGACGCGGCGAGGGCGATAAAGTGCGGCACGAAGCGCGACAGGCCGTGCAGCAGGTAAATCGCGTCGTCCCCGTTTCGGCATCCCACGTGCACGTGCTGGCCGAACACCGTCGCCTGCAAAATCAGATAGCCAAAGCGCTCCAGCGTGACGTTATAGCGCTCGTCGTCACATACCTCCTGACGCTGCCATTTCTGGAACGGGTGCGTGCCGCCGCCACAGATCTGGATGTGCTGCTCCGACGCCGCCCGCAGGATGCTCTGCTGCATCACGGAGAACTGGGCCGCCGCCTGGTCGATGGTCTGGCATACGCCGGTGGCGATTTCGAGCATGCTTTCGGTGATGTCGTGTTTGACTTCGCCCCCTTTGATGTCGTCTTTGACGGCGGCGATGAGGGCAGAGGAGTCCTGGCTCAGATCGTAACCCGGCGGGTTAACCACCTGGAGTTCGAGCTCAATGCCGAGGGTATAAGGTTCAGAGGACTTGAAATCGGGTAAGGGCATGGCGCACTCCGTTGTCTGTTATGTGTTGAGTATAGACAATGGGCGTGGCGCGCTCTTTTCAGGGTGGTATAACTGATAGCAGGCTTAGCAAAAGGGGAGTGACCCATGTCTGACTATCCAACCATTGCGCTGATTGGTCCCGGTGCGATTGGCACCACCATTGCCGCGGTGCTGCATGACGCGGGCCGTACGCCGCTGCTGTGCGGTCGCACCGCGCATCCGGTATTACGCCTGCGTCACGATGAGGATGAAACTGTGGTGCCCGGTCCGGTACTCACCGATCCCACCGTCATTACCCGCCCCGTAGACCTCGTTTTTGTGGCGGTAAAAACGACGCAAAATGCCGACAGCGCCGGGTGGCTGCGCGCCCTGTGCGATGAAAACACCGTGGTCTGCGCGCTGCAAAACGGTGTGGAGCAGAAAGCCCAGCTTGCGCCTTTGGTCAACGGCGCAACGGTGCTGCCGTCGGTGGTCTGGTTCCCGGCGCAGCGCGAGCCGGACGCCTCCGTCTGGCTGCGGGCAAAACCGCGTCTGACACTACCGGATGTGCCGCAGGCGCAGCGGGTGGTCGAGACGCTTCGCGGTACGCGCTGTGATGTTGAGCTCTCGACAGATTTCACCACCGTCGCCTGGCGCAAGCTGCTGCAAAACGCGGTCGCCGGGCTGATGGTGCTGGCCAATCGCCGCGCCGGGATGTTCAGGCGCGAGGATATCAGCGAGCTGGCCCTGGCCTACCTGCGCGAGGGGCTTGCCGTCGCCCGCGCTGAGGGGGCGAAACTGGACGATGCGGTGGCTGAGGAGATTCTGGTGAACTTCCAGCGTGCGCCCGAGGATTTAGGCACCTCGATCCTTGCCGACCGTCAGGCCGAACGCCCGATGGAGTGGGATATTCGTAACGGTGTGATCCAGCGCTATGGCCGCAGGCATGGTATTGCGGTGCCCATCAGCGACGTGGTGGTGCCGCTGCTGGCGGCGGGGAGCGAGGGGCCGGGCTAACGGCCGCTGTTTTTCCGTTCGGCGAGCGTGACGGTGGAGCAATAATCTGGGGATAGTCAGCCTTAAACACATATGCGAAACTTACCGCTTCTGAAAAAATGTGGTGGGACCCGCTCAATGTCAGAACCATCTTCGCAGTGCCTGTTTAATGAAGGAATGATTGCTTTTCCTGAGGGCTATCAGGACCGTACCGTCAATGTCTTCGCGCCGCCTGCAGCGGATGCGCCCGCGTTCAACATTTCCCGCGATGCCCTCAACCCCGGCGAAGCGCTTGCCGCGTATATCGATCGCCAGCTCGCCCTGATGGCAAAGCACATCAAGGGCTGGAAGCAGGGTGAGCGCAGCGCCGCTACGCTGGGCGACAGCCTTTTACAGGGTGAAACCGTCCATGCCAGCTACCTGCGCGACGGGAAACGCATCTGGCAGCAGCAGGCCGTGTTTAACGTCGACGGCGATAAAATCCTGGTGTTCACTATGACCTGCACCCGCGCGCCGGGCGATGCCGACGGCGCGCTGTTTGGCGATCTTCTCAGGAGCTTCCGCTTCCACCATTAACTTCAGGGACCGTTGTTATGTTTGAAGCAGCACGCGTTGGTGATGATATCGGCCACTCCGGTGCGCTGGCCGGGATGATTGCCGGAACGATTGTCGGTGGCCTGATTGCCGCCGCCGGGGGCATTCTGGCGGGGGCCATGTTTATTGCCGGTCTCGGCGCATCCTGTCTTGGCGTGGGCGTCCTGCTCGTCGGCGCCAGCCTGGCCGTGGGATATTACACCGGGGAGCTGGCGACTGCCGCCAGGGACAGCATCGCCGACGCCGGGGCATCCAGCATGACGAAGAAAGGCGTCATCACCTCCGGCTCGCCCAACGTGTTTATCAACGGTAAACCCGCCGCGCTTGCCACCGATAGCACCGTCGACTGTTCTGACGACGGCTCGCAGCAGATGGCCGAAGGCTCTAAGCGAGTCTCCATTAACAGCCAGCCTGCGTCACGCATCGGGGATCGCACCACCTGCGACGCGAAGGTGATGACCGGTTCGGACAACGTCATTATCGGCGGCGATCCGCAGCAAACCCTGCCCATTCAGTCTGAAGTGCCCGAGTGGCTCTACAAGGTCTCCGATCTTACCCTGCTGTTCGCCGGGCTTCTCGGCGGCTGGGGCGGCGCCGCTGGCAAAGTCGGGGCGCTCTCTAAGCTGCTGGGCAAAATCCCCGGCATCAACAAGCTGGCCCGTATCGCCTGTCGCGCCGGCACGCTGATGACCGGCGTGGCGGCCGCGGGGATCATCGCCCGCCCGGTGGATATCGTCAGCGGACAGAAGTTTCTCAGCGGGGATGATGAGCTGGACTTCGTCCTGCCTTCCCGTCTTCCGTTGCGCTGGCAGCGCTACTGGCGCAGCGGCAATCCCGGCGACAGCGTGTTGGGCCGCGGATGGAGCCTGTTCTGGGAAAGCCGCCTGGAGCCTTATCAGGACGGCCTGGTGTGGCGCGCACCGTCCGGCGATTACGTCGCCTTCCCGAAGGTCCCGAAAGGGATGCGCTCCTACTGCGAAAGCGAAAAAAACTGGCTTGAACATCACCAGGACGACAGCTGGTCGGTGTATGACGTTAGCGGCGAGCGCTGGCACTATGCGCCGCTGCGGGATGATGCCCCGTCGCTGCTCCAGCGCCTCTCCGAACCCTGCGGCAACGATATCCTCTTTGAGTGGAATGCGGATAATACCCTGCATGCCCTGACCGACAGCGCGGGCCAGCGCGTGGTCTGCCGCTACGACCGCGACAGGCTCGTTGGCGCCTGGCTGGATGACGAGATCTGCCTGGTCAGTTACGCTTATGATGAACAGCGCCAGCTGGTCTCCGTGACCGGCCGGGGCGGTAGCGTGCGCCGACGCTTCAGCTGGCAGGACGGGCTGATGAGCGCCCATGAGGACGCCAACGGCCTGCTGAGCGAATACCGCTGGCGGGAGATTGACGGCCTGCCGCGCGTGGTCGGCTTCCGCCATAGCGGCGGCGAACGGCTGACGTTCGAATACGATTTTGAGAACGGCACCCGCCGCGCGACCCGCGAAGACGGCGCGCAGGCGCACTGGCTGGTGGATGACGACGACAACGTCGCGCGCTTCACGGATTACGACGGTCGCCAGACGACGTTTGTCTACCGCGACGGCGAGCTCTGCCACGTCATTCTGCCGGGCGGGGCGATGCGCCGCAGCACGTGGGACAAATACGGCCGCATGACCAGCGAGACGGACCCGGCGGGCCGCCGCACGGAGTATCACTGGCATCGCCTGACCGACCGCATCACCCGCACGGTGTACCCGGACGGTACCTCATCGCAGGCCATGTACGACCTTCGCGGTCGCCTGCTGTCGGAGACGGATCCGGCCGGTAGCACCACCGCGTATCGCTATCCCGATGATGAAGAATTCCTCCCGGAGAGCATCACCGACGCCATCGGCGGCGTGGTGCGCCTGGTCTGGAACCACCAGGGGCTGCTGACGCAGCGCACCGACTGCTCCGGCAGCGTCACCCGCTTCACCTACGACCGCTTCGGGCAACTGATTGCCAGCGAAGATGCAGAAGGGAATATCACGCGGCGGGAGTGGAGCCGTGCCGGGCTGCTGAGCGTCGTGATCCATCCGGATGGCAGCCGCGAGTCGCTGGTGTGGAACGAACGCGGCCAGCTCACTGGCTGGCGCGACCCGCTGGAAAGCGAGGTGAGCTGGGCCTATAACGCGCTCGGCCTCCCGGTCAGCCTTACCGACCGTATTGGCCGCGTGCGCCAGTGGCGCTACGACCCGCGCGGTAACCTGCTGCGGCTCGATAACGGCAACGGGGCGGAATACCGCTTCACCTACGACGCCGTGGGCCGCCCGCTCAGCGAAACGCGCCCGGATGAGACCGTGCGCCATATGGAATGGGACGCGCGAGGGTTCCTCTGCGTGCTCGAAGAAAACGGACGGCCTGCCGCCGACGGCGGTATCGCCCGTCGCGTCCAGCAGTTCAGCTATGACGACAGCGGGCTGCTGATCGGGCGCACTCAGCGCCACGCGGAGTACCGCTACTTCCGCGACCTGAGCGGCCAGATTACCCGCATCCGCCGCACGCCGACGGCCGAAGGCGTTGCCCTGGGTATCGAAAGCGATGAGATCGCTTACCGCCACGACGCCGCCGGGCGCGTGCTGAGCGAGTCCGGCATTAACGGCGCGGTGGGCTACGAATGGGATGCCCTGAGCAACCTGACCGGCCTGACGCTGCCCGGCGGGCAAAAGCTGGCCTGGCTGCACTACGGCTCCGGCCACGTCAGCGCCATCCGCTTCGGGCAGCAGCTGGTGACCGAGTTCACCCGCGACCGCCTGCACCGTGAGGTACGCCGCACTCAGGGCGCGCGCGAGCAGCTCCGCCAGTATGATAGCCTCGGCAGACGCACCCTGCAGCGCAGCGAACTGAGCACGGACGTGACCCTGCCGGAGCAGGCGCTACTGGAACGCCTGTATCGCTACACCGCACGCGGCGAGCTTTCCGGCGTCAGCGACACCCTGCGCGGTGAGGTGGATTACGGCTACGACGCCGAAGGGCGTCTGCTGAAGCACTACGAGGCCCGACAGGGACACAGCCGCGCGCAGTTCAGCTACGACGCCGCGGATAACCTCGCCGCCAGTGACGCTGCGGCACCGGTCACGGATAACCGCCTCCAGCACTGGCAGGCGCTGTTTATGAAATACGACTCCTGGGGCAACCTGGTCAGCCGCCGCAACGGGCTGTATGAACAGCATTATGCGTATGACGCCGAGAACCGTCTGGTATCCGCCCGCGGAACCGGGCCGGAAGGGCGGTTTGAGGCGCGCTACCACTACGACGCGCTGGGCCGCCGCACGCGCAAAATCGTCACCACGACGCACGGCACCACCGACACCCGCTTCCTGTGGCAGGGCTACCGTCTGCTGCAGGAGCAGCAGGAGAGCGGGCTGCGCAGCACCTATGTATACGACCCGAATGAAGCCTGGAGCCCGCTGGCACGGGTGGATCACCTTCGTGACCAGAGCAGCGGTGAGATTTACTGGTTCAGTACCGATCTGAACGGCGCGCCGCTGGAAGTGACCGACGAGCGCGGCGCGGTGCGCTGGAGCGGCCAGTACGGCAGCTTTGGCGAAGTGCGCCATCAGAGCGAAGGGTTCTCACGGCTTGTGAACCGCACGGCGATGGCACACCAGCCGCTTCGCTATGCCGGGCAGTACGCTGACGGTGAAACGGGGCTGCACTATAACCTGTTCCGCTACTACGACCCGCAGGTCGGGCGGTTTATTGTGCAGGATCCGATTGGGCTGAATGGCGGGTGGAACCTATATCAGTATGCGCCGAACCCGTTGGGGTGGATTGATCCGCTGGGTCTTGCTGCTTGTAATTCTTCTGGGCAAAACAGGAAGTTTTGGAAAAATGAACCAATAGAATTTAACGGAAATAAAGTTTATCAGCGGGATGATTTATTTGATCCTGAATTGATGACAACTTGGCGTGAAAAAGGAAAAGTTTTCAGGGGAACGAACGTAGAGCGAATGGCTACAGGCCGTGCACCTGTTGGATATGATGGAAATGCGGTTAATTTACATCATATGTTACAAACTCAAGATGGCCCAATTGCGGAGATGAGTCAAACATTCCATAAAACTAACCATGGAATAATACACATAAATCCAAACACAATCCCATCTGGTATAGATAGATCTGTATTTGATACATGGCGTAAACAATATTGGACAAACAGAGCGAGTGATTTCCTATGAGCAGAGAAGAATTAGTAGAGCTTTTTGATAAACATTCTGATTTAATCAACATGGGAACGTCTGAAGATTCTCCAGGAAGTGACTGGATCGATGCTGCAGAAAAAGCATTATCAGTGACTTTTCCTGCTAGCTATAAGTGGTTTTTAAACAATTATGGTGGCGGAGATATCTGTGGTGAGGAAATTTATAGTATTTACTGCCTGCCTTTTGATGAGGCGGTAGGTGGAGATATAGTATATCAAAATACTATAGCAAATGATAATTTGAAAAAAGGAAGAGTTGTTGTATCGAATACGGATTTTGGCGAAGAGTTCTTTTTTGATGCAAATGAAATGGAAAAAATATATGTATCATTAGGGGAGAATGTTCAACCCTATGCTGATAATTTTATTGTGTATCTCAAGAAACGATTGTTTGCATACATTTAATAACTGTATTTTTCCGTTCTAACTAAAACGCCGGGAAGTACTTTTTAATTTCCGGCTTGTTTTACCTATTAAGTTTAATATAACTACTACGCTCCTCGGATAGACTGTATATCGTACAGGATCCGATTGGGTTGAATGGTGGGTGGAATCTTTATCAGTATGCGCTGAATCCGCTGGGATGGTTTGCTCCGTGCAGGTTATGTAATGGTAATAGTGTCATAAGAGCGGTGACGCCTGAAAACGAGAGAGTATATGAGCGGATAAAACAATAAGAACAACACTTTAGCATAAAATAACGCCGGCCTAACATATATTGTAGGTGCTCCGCATTCGCGTGACTCTTAGATTTCCTCCACCAGAAGCCAGGCATCAGCAGAGTATTTACAAACGCCGTTTACTCGAAATGCTGATGCGGCGCATCAGGAAGTATTGATTTTTGGTGAGATTCCTCACGAAGCCATCATATTTAAATAGGTGATTTATGTTAAATGATGTAAAGAAAAAAATAATTGATAATGATTTTGTTAATAATGTTAGAATTAATATGGTTTTCAATGATGAACAGTATAATGACTTGGTTTCTAGTTTAGATGAGCTTGCTAACCTATTGAAAAATAATAACTCCATAGATAAAGAATTAGCTTTGTATTTATATACAATACCTCAAATGATAAGAAATGCATATGCTAGTTTTGATAAAGTGGAAAACAAACCAGATTTGGCTTTTAAATTAGAAGATGCATGGATAGAGTTAGACTCGCTAGTAATAAACTGTTTAAGCTAAAAAGAATGAAGACCGGGTGAGAAATTCGCCCGGCTTTGATATGATATAATCCTTTCTTGAACCACAAACATATAATTAATAATCCATCCTCTACTACGACCCGCAGATTGTGCGGTTTACTGAACAGGATCCGATTGGGTTATGTAGGGGATATGAAGTCAGAGGTAACAATCCATACCAGACGCGGGTTGATCCTCATCACCCCGGAAGACCTCATCATGCATTCTAAATAGATACCAGAACATTAGTATCAGGAATACTTATTTCAACTGCGATATAAGGGAATACCCAGAATTTTGGAGTCAATAATCTTATATGCATTGGGTTCCTTAAGTTAAAACAAGTTATAAAGAATAAAAGAAGTGGGACAGTTACCGAGAATAGATGAAACCCAGATTAAAGTATTTCCTGAGCAAGTGAATTATAAAGTAGATGCAATAATACATTAACATGTCGATTTTGTAACATATGATATACCCGCATCTGGATGTACTCATGTTGGCAATGGCGATGTTTGGCATACGAAATGAGAGTAATAATTGTGTTATTAACAATAAATGAAATTGAAGTTAAATTACATGAGAAGTTCTCTCCTTTTAATGGAGAGATGGATGATTTGATTTTGAAAAAAAGAATGGCGCCTGTAAATAATATCAAGCATTCGGAGGACAGACTTGGTGTAAATTTCCCAAAGGATTTTATTGAGTTTGTCAATAATTATGATATTGATAACTTCTCTTTGGGGAATATATCTTTCGGTCATGGTGATGATTATTTGGAGAAAATAGTCAGGATTAACAATGATGAGTTTAACCATTGGTGGATTGGCGAGCATAGACCAGATGGTGTGATATGTATCGCAATATCAGATCCTTATACTATCTTGCTTAATACTCACGATGGCAAAGTTTATGCTATTACAAGTGAACAAACGATGGATGGATGGGAATCGATAGCTGATACTTTTGAGCTATTTATCAGAGGTGTTGGTTCGCATTTTTTAAAAGCATGCCCGCTAACGGAAATTATAAATTCAACAGGGCCAAATGATATTTCTTTTTGGAATAGTATATAATCCCTTTTTAAGGGGAGTATCTCTTGGATATTTCCCGGTTTTTATTTATGAACAGCGTGCTACTAATAAAAGTTCTGTGGAATGAAAATTAATTCCCAAATTAGTTATTTTGATAGACGTTCAGGCCGGATTAAATTCTGTTCATATCAATATTGGAACGCATGCTATGTTGATAAATAAACTGGTTACAATATTAGCAGTATCTTTCGCCCCTTCAGATTCGGGGAAGGGAATGAAATGGCCACTGATTGAGGATGGTTTACCTTTCCCCTCTGATTATATTGAGTTTATAAATGAGTATGGTTCAGGTCGTATCGCGGACTTTATTGTTATTTTTAACCCATTTAGTAAAAATGAAGGTATCAATTTTTTTGAACAGTATAAATTAATTTTGGAAGAGCTTAATTATCTGATTGAGTCAGATAAGGGTTATTATAATTATCAATTGTATCCCAAGGGTAATGGATTGATTCCGTTAGGAGTTACCGATAATGGGGATTATCTATTCTGGGTGGTAAATTCTAAAGATAATAGTGAGTTATGGACCGTTGCTATTATTGCAGCACGATCACCAGAAGTTGAGTATTTTGATAGTGGGCTAACTGATTTTCTTGAGGGATTATTAAAAAACAAAATTAGATGTAAATCATTCCCTGATGATTTTCCCCCATCTGTTATCAAGTTCGAAAGCATTTGAAATAAGAATTCGGGATATTTTTCCCGACTTTATTACTACAATAAATTATGTATGTAAAAATTAATTGTAGTTTGTTTTTTTTGAGGTGGATTATCTAAGATCAAGGAATTATATACTAAGGATAGCTTATGCCTATTTCATGCGGTAAACCCAAAACAAAAGATGAACTTAGAATTTTGGAGGCGAAATTTAATTTCGGTTTGCCAGAAGATTATAAAGAATTCCTCAGGTTTAAAAATGGTTTTGTTGTAAAATCTCCAGATTTTTGTGAACTTGAGTACGAAGGTGTCGATGAAGGGGTTATAGCTTTTTATGCCCTTTTTGGAATAAATATGAAAAATCCTAATCACGACATTTTTCGTCAAAATAAGTGTTTTTTAAATGAACTTGATTTTATTGATGATAAATTAATCATCGGCGGTAATCCTGGAGGTAACTTTTACCTTATATTAAATGGTAGTGAAAGCCAAGGTGTGTATTATTGGGACAGAACACATCTACATGCAGATGATGATATCCAATATTTTGAGTTCGCTGAGCAAAATGAGTGTGGCAATATCTATAAAATTACTAATAGCTTTACTGAATTTCACAAGATAATTTGTAAGACTTCCCTTGATGCAGGAATGAATGTAACTGTTGATTTATGATGTTTCAAAATTAAGTCATATTAACAATATGATTATGGCTTGTTTTTAAATTTAGAGGTTATTAAATGGATAAATAGTAAAATAAGAGTATAACGTATGCTTGTATTCAAATCTTCATATTAAAGTCGACAGCATTGTTAGGTTTGGAAAATTAAATAAGTACGTTATAAAATAAACCATTTGACTTTTTATAATGATAGATTCTACTTATTTATTACCAGTGATGATACTAATAATATGAATAAAATGTTGATGATAATCCCGATCTCGTCGTTTCTGGCTACCAGATCTTGTAATGTGAAAAAGGACTCTGTGCATATCCGGCTCAGGCTTCGATTTTACGGCTGGAATAGATGATACCTATATAGTCGACCATAAAACAGTACTATGTGTAAGTAAGTTTCTGTGTTTAACCTGCTGTTTAAAAAGTAAAATAGTTATCGTGCAGATAGCTTAATTGATCAGGGTATGGCGGTAGCATGATTGTTTCATGCAAACCGCCACTTCCGCGACCCGAGCGGCCAGATTACCCGCATCCGCCGCACTCCGACGGCCGAAGGCGTTGCCCTGGGTATCGAAAGCGATGAGATCGCTTACCGCCACGACGCCGCCGGACGCGTGCTGAGCGAGTCCGGCATTAACGGCGAGGTGGGCTATGAATGGGATGCGATGAGCAACCTGACCGGCCTGACGCTGCCCGGCGAGCAAAAGCTGGCCTGGCTGCACTACGGCTCCGGCCACGTCAGCGCCATCCGCTTCGGGCAGCAGCTGGTGACCGAGTTCACCCGCGACCGCCTGCATCGCGAAGTGCGCCGCACCCAGGGCGCGCGCGAGCAGCTCCGTCAGTATGACAGTCTCGGCAGACGCACCCTGCAGCGCAGCGAATTGAGCACGGACGTGACCCTGCCGGAGCAGGCGCTACTGGAACGCCTGTACCGCTACACCGCGCGCGGTGAGCTTTCCGGCGTCAGCGATACACTGCGCGGTGAGGTGGACTACGGCTACGACGCCGAAGGGCGCCTGCTGAAGCACTACGAGGCCCGACAGGGGCACAGCCGCGCGCAGTTCAGCTATGACGCTGCGGATAACCTCGCCGCCAGTGACGCTGTGGTACCGGTTACGGATAACCGCCTGCAGCACTGGCAGGCGCTGTTTATGAAATACGACTACTGGGGCAACCTGGTCAGCCGCCGCAACGGGCTGTATGAACAGCATTACGCGTATGACGCCGAGAACCGGCTGGTATCCGCCCGCGGAACCGGGCCGGAAGGGCGGTTTGAGGCGCGCTATCACTACGACGCGCTGGGCCGCCGCACGCGCAAAATCGTCACCACGACGCACGGCACTACCGACACCCGCTTCCTGTGGCAGGGCTACCGTCTGCTGCAGGAGCAGCAGGAGAGCGGGCTGTGCAGCACGTATGTATACGACCCGAATGAAGCCTGGAGCCCGCTGGCGCGTGTGGATCACCTTCGTGACCAGAGCAGCGGTGAGATTTACTGGTTCAATACCGATCTGAACGGTGCTCCGCTGGAGGTCACAGACGAGCGCGGCGCGGTGCGCTGGAGCGGCCAGTACGGCAGCTTTGGCGAGGTGCGCCATCAGAGCGAAGGGTTCTCACGGTTGGTGAATCGCACGGCGATGGCACACCAGCCGCTTCGCTATGCCGGGCAGTACGCTGACGGTGAAACGGGGCTGCACTATAACCTGTTCCGCTACTACGACCCGCAGGTCGGGCGGTTTATTGTGCAGGATCCGATTGGGCTGAATGGCGGGTGGAACCTTTATCAGTATGCGCCGAACCCGTTGGGGTGGATTGATCCGCTGGGTCTTTCATGTACTGGTACAAACAGACGACAGGCTTTAAATAAAGCGAAAGACACCGCAGGTATCCCACGCTCTCAACAGCCAGAGAGACAATGGATTGTTGGAAGTGATAAGAGGAGAAGGGGAAGCACTAACTATCAATATTCAGAAGATCTTGGTTCTCATGGTAGATATTATGAATATACAGATGCTCAGGGGCATAAAAAGGTAGTTGTTGAGCATACCGCCGATCCAAGGGCTCCAGGTCCACATACACATGCTGGAAAATCTAAACCAGGCGCAGATCCTAGAACCTATGATTTTAAAGAGTCCAGGTATCAAAAGATTAATGTGCCTTCAACCAATGATCATCATATTTATTATGACTAGTAGAATTGAAGAAAAATTAATCATACATAGAGCAAAGGGATTTGCAAAAAGTATCGATGGGATTGACTCCTACTCTATCTCATTAGTGAATGAGAAGGGTTTTACTTGGCATCGTGAAGAGTTAAAAAGAGTTAACTCCATAAAAGATGAGATTGAAGGATTTCATTTTGAACAACCGGTTAATGTAAAGGAATTGGTCGAAAAAACGATAGATATATTACATGTGGATAACGAGGGTTCCTGTTGCTTTATCTATGAGGGTGTTGCCAGTGTATGTGTCCATGTGAAAGATTTTCGTTTATTTTTAGCAGGCCTTTTTAAAATAAATGATACTTATGACATATGTCTCCTTTTTAAAGATCCAGACAGGGTTTTTATTATCAGTGATGACGAGCATTCTTTAAGGATATATTACAAAAAAAATGATTTAAAGTCGGGGGGCATCTCCTCTGTCAGTTAGTTACATATTTAAAGATAGATTATTGATTTTGTTAATAGCTTAACCCACATCCTGTGGCAGGACTACCACCTGCTGCGGGAGCGGCAGGATTATGGACCGAATGAAGCCAGTTAGACGATTTGGGTAATATTTCAACGGACCCTAATTTAACCCATATGGGTATCCGAAATCCAGCTGATTACCCTGTTGTCAGAGGTCGACCTCCTGGGAGTGATAGATAATTATGAGCATTGAATATCATTTGATTGTAAACAGCTCTCACCAAGATGATATCTTCTTTGGAATTAAAGTTGTTTTCGAAAAGAGTGATTCATACATTTTGAGTCATTCTTCAGATAATGCATTTGGGTTTTCTATAAAAGATTCTTCATCTGATTGGGGGGCTGATTTCGAAATAGCAAAGAAAAAAGATGGATTTTTTATTCAAATTCACTCCGGCAATTATAAGAAAATTATGTCGGTAATAGAGAATTTCTCAACAATAAAGCAATTACTTTTGAGTTGGAAGAAGAGTAAATATATGCCGGGATTCTTCCCGGCAATTTTGTAGTTATTTTAATAAATTATTTTTTAGTGGTGATTTTTTTTAATTAATATGCTATCGCTATTGCTGAGTGATATTTATGAAGCTAAAAGTCTTATCCACTTCCCAGTTGAAAAGGTATAGCTTAGGTAATACAGGTCAAGCATTATATAGTCACGACCATTACAACACTTTCCTAGAGATCGGTCTGGGAGGATGGAAGTAATGAAAGTAATTACTTTATCTATTGACTTTAAAGAAATAAATGATGTTACAGAATTTCATGATAGGGTTAAGCACTTGTTTGGCTTTCCTGATTTCTATGGTAATAATTTCCATGCATTCATAGATTGCCTGACTAGTTTGCGATTCCCAGAAGAGGGGATGACATCTTTAAACTTAAAGCAAGACGAGTTTTTATTACTTAAGATAAGTAATATCAACAATTTGAATGAGGGATTGAAGCATGATTTTCTTTTGTCAATTCAAGAGGTAAATAATAGAAGTATTTTATTTGGTGAGGAGCCAACTATCTTTTTATTGCTTTGTGCACAACATAAGTGAAATATGGCGGGCGAAAAGAAAAATTCGCCTGTTTTTTATTAATTGATATTATTCTGAACGGAAGTATGTTGCGAAAAGTATATTTTTCATTCACTATGTGGAGTGTAATCATAGATACTTTAGGGAGGGCTGATGAGAGGGATTAAAGAGGCGTTGAAGCAACTAGCCGCTATTTGTAATGAATACTCGGTATCCGGAAATTTCAATACCGTTAATGACTTGGACAATGCATTTCCAACCAACCTACCTCGTTCCACAGATGTTGATTACTTATATAAAAATTACAATCCGGAAAAATTAAACATTGAAACAGGCTTCACGCCAATTAAAATTCACTCTATCAGTGAGCTCTCGAAGGCTCAAAGTGGTTATGAATACTTACCGGATAATTATCTTGTTATTGGTGATGATTTAGGTGGAGGTAAACCTTTAATTGCGGTTATCGAAGAAGGGAATACCTCTGTCTATGCTAGTTATGATGTAATTGAACCATTTAAAATAGCTAGCAGTCTCTCTGGATTTATATTTTCATTAGCTGAGCTTATTGATTTGGTATATGGTCAATACGGTATCTTTGATATAGCAGATGATAATGACGAAGTGAAAGGTGACTTTATTGATGAGTTGCGGAAAAGAATTGCGCCTCTTATCGGTAATGAAGGTTTTAATGCATTCTATGATTATTTTTATGGCTAGGGTACATGTTTTTTATTTAAATAAATGAATGGGATATGCCTCGCTTGTCAGATTGTTCGCCGCTTTGATGGCTGCTGCAAAGTTCATTCTTTCGTTCTCCGGTAGAGGTACGTGAGCTTGTCATACTCTGCGTGAGTGCTGGTGTGTTTGATGAAGAGCTTTCCGCGCTCAAAATCAGTAAATAACATTACTCTTAAATACCCGCCACCTACGTCAATGACCCACCATTTTTCCCGGTATTTCATCCTCTCCCGGCTGGGGAAGCGCTTTCGCATGTCGTCTGGTGATGGGTAGTGGTCTCCTTTTAGTACCCAGTAAAGATCTTCCAGAGCGAGTTCTTGAATAGGAAAATGTCTGGTGGCCGCGTCGAAAGCGCTCTTGAGACTGCGGGCATTTTTGCCCCTTGTTTCCAGATTGGAAACATTTAAGGTGGTGGTCGGCGGGTTGAGAATGTGGGAATTGTCATGGATTGCAGTTTTCATTTGCTCGTGATAAAGGCGATCATTTAATGAGTGTGAACACTGTAAGAGGTGACTGTGAAAGAAATGTCCACTTTGTGCCAGGAGCGGACATTGTTATTAATAGCAGCAGACGCCAGCCGGACTCTCTCGTCTTACAGCACTTCAACCACTTCAAATTCTTCTGCGATCAACTCCATATCTTTAGAAAAATGACCTTCGCGGGTAAAAAATCGCTGATGCTCATTTCGCCAGTATTGAAGGCTTAAATCGCCTTCACCTTCTTTGCGGGCAAACTCCTCAGTCACATCACAAAAACGCACCAGTCGCATTGAAACCAGCCGGGTCACGCAGACCGGGGCATTCAGGCCATCAAGGATAATGTTATAGCTTCCAATCCTCGGGGCAGACTTTTCTTGCTGGTAAGAGGCAAAGGATCCGCAGGAGGCCGTTTTAATCCCTTTTTTAATCAGGTCCGCAAGCTCGCTGGCCAGTTCCGGGCTGTCTCCCATTTGCCAGGCATCTGCGCCTGGATACTTTACTTTTAATACCTCAACAGTAGCCATTAAGAGCCCTTTTTAATCGTCGATGAAAAATGTCATACAGAGTTTTAACATGAACTTTCCGGACATTAACATTGATGCTTTCCCTCTGCTACTTTGTCCGCTCTTCGCTCTTACCAGACATTCAAAAACAACATTAAATTTTGCGTAAGGCCGGGGATCAGCTTCTTACCCAGCAGAACTCCGGCCTCCCATCACCCGCCTCAGTGCGTCGTTATATACGGCTCCTTCACAAACTCTGCCAGCAGCCAGACCATATCATGCAGTAGCCCGGTGAGTTCTTTCGCCACGCTCGCAGGCAGTGTCCCGCCCATCACCGCCAGCGTTAATGCCACGGCATAATCCACCTGCAACACCGTTTCCTGCCAGCAGTCCGGCACGCAGGAAGTAATCTTTTCACCTGCAATCAATTGCTCAACCAGATACGACGGAAGCTCTGAGTCACAGCACTCACGCAGCCGCTTCAGCGCGGCCAGCAATCGCTTGCAGAGCGTGGCAAACATCACTGCGTCGTCAGTTTCCACCAGCACGCTAACATACGCGGCGCAGGTATCAGCCAGCTCGAAAAGATCCGCAAAATCGGAAATTGAAGCGTTGATGAGCTGATGAACAGCGCTTTCTTCAGAGAGCGCATAAGAAAAGTTAGGTGTAGTAGCCATTTAGCATCCTCGTTGTGCAGAAAAGTGTCATGTTATGCTAACGGGTTCCTACGCCCGGTTACGGATGTTCCGCAACGCAGGCACTTTACGACCGTGAAGAAGGGATGAAAAGGGATAACCCTGAATTACATAAGGTTGCTTGCAGGTTTGCGAGGCGGCTTCCAGAAGGGGATTGCCGCGTGGCGGCTACGCCCGACCCGGCCTCCAAAACCACCGCGATACGACCCGTAGGCCCGCGCAAGCGCAGCGCCGCCGGGCCCAGTTTGCACTGCGATTACGTCTTACGCAGACCTTTTCATTTTGAGCATCCCTTCTAATAACGTCTGCGTGGCGCGGGAGGATTTTCCCGCCTGTGAACAAAACACCCCAAACTCCCGGCACAGTGAAAGCGTAGACATTTTGTAGTACATGGTAGACCTCAAGCCAGAACGATGTCTGGCACCGCGACCAGCCATCCGGGCGTTTAAATGGTTAAAATAAATAATAATAATCATTGCGCAATAAATTTCGCTGTGTCTTAATAGCGTCATCGGTTTGGAATACAGACCTTATGAAAGCAGTTTTAGTAAAGCAGTCCTCAGTTCAGGTGTTATCAGTAGATACTCCTTCTTCGTGAGCCTCCTCCTAAGTGCCAAATAAGTAACTCTCGAAATACAGGCCATCATCGCCGCGCTTATGTGGCTCATAAATTAAGGATTTATCTATGTCTAATAAAATGACTGGTTTAGTAAAATGGTTCAACGCAGATAAAGGTTTCGGCTTTATCACCCCTGACGACGGCAGCAAAGATGTATTCGTACACTTCTCTGCAATTCAGAGCGACAACTTCAAAACGCTTGATGAAGGTCAGAAAGTTTCCTTTACCATTGAGAATGGCGCAAAAGGTCCAGCAGCTGGAAACGTTTCTCCACTGTAACCCGCGCTAAATATCAGTGCGGCGTACGATAGCGATGAAGACAATAGTCCGAGCAGTTAAGCTGTACTGATAAAAATTAACCCGCACCTGTGCGGGTTTTTTATTTTTAAAGGGTAATGGTACTGAGTTTTATATGGCAGCCTGCCCATACTCCCTTCAAATTCAGCCTCAAAAACTGCTTCGCAATAAATTGAGCATCAATACAGTCCGCAGTTTCTGAAAAGGTTCATCCCTGCTCCCGTTCCCCCTCGCTCATCATCGCCAGAAACCGTTTCACCGTCCGTGAGCGTTCAAAGCGCCGCCAGCAGAGCGCGATATCGGTATAAAGCGCCGGTGAGCTCAGCGCGTGGTAGGTGACATTCGGCGGAGAAATAGCGGCCATCGATTTCGGCACCAGCGCGAACCCGCCGCCAGCGGAGACCATGCTCAGAGAAGAGGAAAGTTGTGAAGATTGCAGCGTGTGTTGCATATCGACTCCGGCCCGCTCGCAGCTGCCGTAAACGCGGTCATACAGCCCCGGCGCGACCTCCTGGGGGAACAGCACCACCGGTGTCTCCCGAAGCTGCTCTAACGCCAGCGAATCGCACGCAGCCAGAGGATGATCGCGATGCAGCGCCACCACCATCGGCTCCCGGTCGAGGATTTTTAGCTCGAACACCTTGCTGCTTTCGCACGGCAGGCGCACAAAGGCGATATCCAGTTCACCCTCCGCCAGCATTGTCGTCAGCGAAGACATATTGGCTTCCACCTGGTGAACCTGCACCGCCATGTTCTGCACCTGAAACTGACGAATCAGCGCGAAAATTTTGGGATGAAAGGCGTCGGAGCTGGTGATGCCAATCGACAGGCTGCCGTTCAGGCCGCGCGCGATGCCCCGGGCTTTCTCCAGCGCGGCGTCGCTCAGCGCCAGGATCTTACAGGCGTCCTCATAGAAGGCTTCTCCCGCCTCGGTCAGCTCCACGCCCCGCGTCAGGCGCCTGAACAGCGGTGTGCCCACTTCCTCCTCAAGCCGTTTAATCTGCTGGCTCAGTGGAGGCTGTGAAATACCCAGCGCTTTGGCCGCCCTGGTGAAGTGTCGCTCGCGTGCAACCGCGACAAAATAGCGCAGATAACGAAGTTCCATATCAAAAACGTCTCAAACCAGCATGGATTCTATATTGGAACTCTCTGCTGAATCGGGTCAACATTTATTTAACCTTTATAAATAAAGTTGAAGAGGACGGGCATGATGATGCATTCATCTGCATGCGACTGTGAGGCGAGTTTATGCGAGACCCTGCGTGGGTTCTCGGCTCAGCATCCTGACAGCGTGATCTATCAGACATCGCTAATGAGCGCCCTGCTAAGCGGCGTCTACGAAGGGGAGACGACGATCGCCGACCTGCTGGCACACGGTGATTTTGGTCTCGGCACCTTTAACGAGCTGGACGGTGAAATGATTGCCTTCAGCAGCCAGGTGTACCAGCTGCGCGCCGACGGCAGCGCCCGCGCCGCTAAGCCGGAGCAAAAAACGCCGTTCGCGGTGATGACCTGGTTCCAGCCGCAGTACCGCAAAACCTTTAACGGTCCGGTCAGCCGTCAGCAGATCCACGACGTGATCGACCAGCAGATCCCCTCCGATAACCTGTTCTGCGCGCTGCGCATCGATGGCAACTTCCGCCATGCGCATACCCGCACCGTTCCGCGCCAGACGCCGCCGTACCGGGCGATGACCGACGTGCTGGACGACCAGCCGGTGTTCCGCTTTAACCAGCGCGAGGGCGTGCTGGTCGGGTTCCGCACCCCGCAGCATATGCAGGGCATCAACGTGGCGGGCTATCACGAGCACTTTATCACCGACGACCGTCAGGGCGGCGGCCATCTGCTCGACTATCAGCTGGAGAGCGGCGTGCTCACCTTCGGCGAAATCCACAAGCTGATGATTGACCTGCCCGCCGACAGCGCGTTTTTACAGGCCAACCTGCACCCCAGCAACCTTGATGCGGCTATCCGCGCCGTCGAAAACTAACAGGAGAACTACCGTGAACAGTGAGAAACAGTCACGTCAGTGGGCGCACGGCGCCGATATGGTTGTCGGCCAGCTGGAAGCGCAGGGTGTGAAGCAGGTGTTCGGGATCCCGGGCGCAAAAATCGACAAGGTCTTTGACTCTCTGCTGGACTCCTCCATCGAGATTATCCCGGTGCGTCACGAGGCGAACGCGGCGTTTATGGCGGCAGCGGTAGGGCGGTTAACCGGCAAGGCCGGAGTCGCGCTGGTCACCTCCGGGCCGGGCTGCTCCAATCTGATCACCGGCATCGCCACCGCCAACAGCGAAGGCGACCCGGTCGTCGCGCTGGGCGGGGCGGTGAAGCGGGCGGATAAAGCCAAGCTGGTGCACCAGAGCATGGACACTGTCGCCATGTTCAGCCCGGTGACCAAATACGCCGTCGAAGTCAATTCGCCTGACGCGATTGCTGAGGTGGTATCGAACGCGTTTCGCGCTGCCGAGCAGGGCAGGCCGGGCGGGGCGTTTGTCAGCCTGCCGCAGGATATTGTCGACCAGCCCACCACGGGAGCGATTTTACCCGCCAGCGGCCCGGCGCTGATGGGCCCGGCACCGGAGTCCGCCATTAACGACGTGGCGAAGCTTATCGAGAACGCCAAAAACCCGGTCATTTTACTCGGCCTGATGGCCAGCCAGCCCGCCAACAGCGCCGCGCTGCGCACGCTGCTGGAGAAAAGCCGCATTCCGGTCACCAGCACTTATCAGGCCGCCGGGGCGGTGAATCAGGAACACTTCACCCGCTTCGCCGGGCGCGTCGGCCTGTTCAACAACCAGGCCGGAGATCGGTTGCTGCATCTGGCGGATCTGATTATCTGCATCGGCTACAGCCCGGTGGAATACGAGCCGTCCATGTGGAACAGCGGCGATGCCACGCTGGTGCACATTGACGTGCTGCCCGCCTATGAGGAGCGCAAGTATGTTCCCGATCTGGAACTGGTCGGGGATATTGCCGCCACGCTGAATCTGCTTGCCAGCCGAATCGAGCACAAACTTGAACTCAGCCAGCGCGCCTCGGAAATTCTTGTCGATCGCCAGCATCAGCGTGACCTCCTCGACCGTCGCGGCGCATCGCTAAACCAGTTTGCCCTGCATCCGCTGCGCATCGTGCGCGCCATGCAGGACATCGTGAATAACGACGTAACGCTCACCGTCGATATGGGCAGCTTCCACATCTGGATCGCCCGCTACCTCTACAGCTTCCGCGCGCGTCAGGTGATGATCTCCAACGGTCAGCAGACCATGGGCGTGGCGCTGCCGTGGGCGATTGGCGCGTGGCTGGTCAACCCGGGGCGCAAGGTGGTGTCGGTCTCCGGGGACGGCGGATTTTTGCAGTCGAGCATGGAGCTGGAAACCGCTGTGCGCCTCAATGCCAACGTGCTGCACATCATCTGGGTGGATAACGCCTACAACATGGTGGCGATCCAGGAAGAGAAAAAATACCAGCGTCTCTCCGGCGTGGAGTTTGGCCCGGTCGATTTTAAAGCCTATGCCGACGCCTTCGGTGCGAAAGGCTTTGCCGTCGAGAGCGCCGACGCGCTCGAACCGACGCTGCGTGCCGCAATGGATGTCGATGGCCCGGCCGTGGTGGCCATTCCCGTCGACTACAGCGATAACCCGCTGCTGATGGGCCAGCTCCATCTCAGCCAGATTTTGTGAATCAATATAAGGACAGAGAAATGCAAAAAGTGGCTCTCGTAACCGGCTCCGGCCAGGGGATTGGCAAAGCGATCGCGCTTCGCCTGGTGAAGGACGGCTTTGCCGTCGCTATTGCGGATTACAACGAAGAGACGGCGAAAGCGGTCGCGGATGAGATCACCCGCAACGGCGGGAAAGCCGTCGCCGTGAAGGTGGACGTCTCTGACCGCGACCAGGTGTTTGCGGCGGTGGAAAAAGCCCGCACCGCGCTGGGCGGCTTCAACGTCATCGTCAATAACGCCGGGGTGGCGCCGTCCACGCCAATCGAATCCATCACGCCGGAAATTGTCGACAAGGTCTACAACATCAACGTGAAAGGGGTGATCTGGGGCATTCAGGCCGCGATTGACGCGTTCCGCAAAGAGGGGCACGGCGGCAAAATCATCAACGCCTGCTCCCAGGCGGGCCATACCGGCAACCCGGAACTGGCGGTGTACAGCTCCAGCAAGTTCGCGGTGCGTGGCTTAACCCAGACCGCCGCGCGGGATCTCGCGCCGCTGGGGATCACCGTTAACGCCTATTGCCCGGGCATCGTCAAAACGCCGATGTGGGCGGAGATCGACCGTCAGGTCTCCGAGGCGGCGGGTAAACCGCTCGGCTACGGAACGGAAACCTTTGCCAAACGCATCACGCTTGGCCGTTTGTCCGAACCGGAAGATGTGGCCGCCTGCGTCTCTTACCTCGCCGGACCAGACTCCGACTACATGACCGGTCAGTCGCTGCTGATTGATGGTGGGATGGTGTTCAACTAAATTCTAATAAGCTCTGACATGAACTTTCCCCTGCTCCCGTGCAGGGGCTTTTTTTTGTCTCCTCAGCCATTGTGCATTACACTGCGCGCTGCAAAACTTTAGTCTTAAGATCTGACAGGCGGTAACAGCGATGAACGGTACAATCACAACGTGGTTTAAAGATAAAGGCTTCGGATTTATCAAAGATGAAAACGGCGACAACCGCTATTTTCACGTGATTAAGGTCGCCAACCCTGATCTGATTAAGAAAGATGCGGCGGTGACCTTCGAACCCACCACAAACACCAAAGGCCTTTCCGCGTATGCGGTGAAGGTGATCCCGGAGAGCAAGCATCTTTATATCGCGGGCGAGCGCGTGAAGCTCACCTCGATCAAATCCTTCGTGGTGTTCAGCGAAGAAGAGCCCGTTGAGACCAAAATCGACAAAGAGAACGCGGTGCTGTCGGTGGGGCTACTGATGAACAGCATCAAGCCGAAAAGTGAGAAAAAACCGGGCGAGATGCGCACGGTGAAGAAGCTGGCGATCACCACCTTCCAGAACACGACGATGATCTTCACCGAAGATGAAATCGACATCGACGCGACGGTTAAGCTGCTGAAGTAATTTTATGCCGGGTGGCGGCTACGCGTTACCCGGCCTGCACGTTCTTCCTTTTCGACCGCTTTTTAACCTGCTATAACAAACTCCTTACCTTGCAGGGAGTCACCGCCGTGCCCGAAATCAATCAACATGGTCAAACCGTTAACGATATCGTCCCCGACTGGAAATGTGCTCGAGCGCTAACTCGCACGCCGCTAACCGGCCAGTATTGTCGTCTGGAACCGTTGGACGCAGAACGCCACGCGGCGGATCTGTTTGAAGCTTACGCACTGGGCGATGACAGCGACTGGACGTGGCTTGCCAGCACCCAGCCTGTGAGCGTTGAGGCTACTGCGCACTGGGTGCTTGGAAAGGTGCTGGATGACGACCTGGTGCCCTTTGCCGTTATCGATCTGCGCACCGAAAAGGCGGTAGGGCTGGTGAGCTATATGGCGATTGAACGCTTTCTGGGATCGGTGGAAATTGGCCACGTCACCTGGTCGCGCAAGATGAAAGGCACCCGCATTGGCACCGAAGCGGTGTGGCTACTGCTGAAAAACGCCTTTGAGCATAAATATCGTCGGCTGGAGTGGAAGTGCGATTCGATGAACACCGCCTCGCGCAATGCGGCGGAGCGGCTGGGGTTTGTCTGGGAAGGGCGCCTGCGCCAGAAGCTGGTGCGCAAAGGACGCAACCGCGACAGCGATATGCTCTCTATTATTGACGGCGAGTGGCCGGAAAGGGACGCGGAGTTGCGCGCCTGGCTGGCGGCGGAGAATTTTGACGCGGAAGGGCGGCAGGTCAGGCGGTTAGAGAAATTTCGAAAATAATTTTCCCTCACCCTAACCCTCTCCCAAAGGGCTGAGGGATCCCCAGTAATTTTTTTATGCAGAAGCAATAAAGTTGCTTTCTAAATGACTGAGGGCTGTCAGCGATGCCC